>JBGPZN010000507.1:0-2730 GCA_041493815.1 Methylomirabilia bacterium | reverse complement strand
TCCTCACCACCCACGAAGAGATCGCCGTCGCCCTCGCCCACGGCTACGCCAAGGCCAAGGGCGCGCCGATGGCGGCCGTCGTGCACGACATCGTCGGCCTGCAGCACGCGAGCATGGCCATCTTCAACGCGTTCTGCGATCGAGCCCCGGTGCTGGTCCTCGGTGCCACCGGGCCCATGGATGCCACCCGGCGGCGGCCGTGGATCGACTGGATCCACACCGCGCTCGTGCAGGGCACCCAGGTGCGCGACTACGTCAAGCTCGACGACCAGCCGGCCAGCGTGGCTGCGCTGCCGGAGGCCTTCCTGCGCGCGTGGCGGGTCGCGCGCACCGAGCCGCTGGGGCCCGTCTACCTGTGCCTCGACGCCGGCCTGCAGGAGCAGGCGCTCGAGCGTCCAGTGTCGTTGCCCGACATCGCTCGCTTCCGGCCGCCGTCCCCGCCGCACGCCGATCCTCGCGCGCTCGACGAGGCCGCCCGCCGCCTCGTCGAGGCCCGCTTCCCGGTGATCGTCGTGGAGTCGCTGGGCCGGCGGCCGGAGGCGACGGCGCCGCTCTGCCGTCTGGCCGAGCTGCTGGCGGCGCCGCTCATCGACCTGGCCGGCGAGTCCCAGGGGCGGCCGAGCGTCCCCGGCGATCATCCGCTCGACATGAGCGACGCGCGGCACGAGGTCGTGGGCGAGGCCGACGTCATCCTCGCGCTGGACGTGACGAGCTTCCTGAGTGGGCTGGGCGAGACCGACCGGAGCACCCGAGAAGTCCGCTTCCTGAACGAGGCCGCGCGCGTGATCGCGGTGTCGCTCGACGACTACGCGTTCCGGAGCTGGGCCCACACCTTTCAGTCGCTGGCGCCGGTCGACCTGCCGATCGCCGCCGACGCCGCGCTGACCTTGCCGGCGCTCGTCGCGGCCGTCGAGGATCGGCTCAAGCGCGATCGGGCGGCGGCCGAGCGCCAGGCACGGGCCCAGCGGATCGCCGCGCGCCACACCGCGCTCCGCGCCGAGTGGCGGGCGGCCGTGAGTCTCGAGCGCACACTGAGCCCGCTGGCGTCCTCGGTACTCGCGGCCGAGGTGTGGGATGTGATCAAGGACGAGGACTGGGTGCTCGCCAACGGGACCGGCAAGGGCTGGGCGCGGCGACTCTGGAACTGGCGGCCCGAGCGCAGCTATGGCGGCAGCGGCGGCGCCGGCCTCGGCTACGGCTTGCCCGCGGCGCTCGGCGTCACGCTCGCCCACCGCGGATCGGGCAAGGTCTGCGTCAATCTGCAGGCCGACGGCGATATGCTCTACGTCGTGAGCGGCCTGTACACCGCGGCTCACCACCGGCTGCCGCTGCTGACCGTGATGTTCAACAACCGCACCTACGGCAACGACGAGGCGCACCAGGAGACGGTGGCCAAGGCGCGCGGCCGGCCGGTCGAGAACAAGGTCGTCGGCATCCGGATCGACGATCCGGCCCCGGACTTCGCGCGGATCGCGCAGGGCTTCGGCGTCCACGCCGAAGGGCCCATCGACACGGCGGCGGCCGTCGGCCCCGCGCTCCGGCGCGCGCTCCGCGTGGTCAAGGACGAGGGCCGGCCGGCGCTCATCGACGTGATCACACGACCCTGAAGAGGGAGGACGCCCATGGCACGCGGAGGCTATCGGATCTTCGACGCCGACACCCACATCATCGAGCCCGTCGAGCCGATCGAGGAGTACCTCGCCGCCGCCGACCGCGCGAAGCTGGCGGCATTGGGGCCGCTGGTCGGCCGCGGGCCCGCCAAGGCCGGCATGTCGCGCTACCTGATCGGCAAGCGGCCGAAGCTCGATCGCCGTCTCGGCTCGCGCGAGCGGGTTGCGCCGCCGTCGGGGGCAGCCCGCGGCGCTCGGGACGGCGGCACGCCGTGGGACGTCCGCTGGCAGGGGCCACCGTTCCCGACCGATCGCGTCAGCTTCGACCCACACGCCCGCGTGAAGGACATGGACATCGAGGGCGTCGACGTCAACATGGTCCTGCCCTCCGGCGGCGTGCCGGCGTTCTGCGGGCTCGCCGACGTCGCGCTCGAGCAGGCGATGTACCAGGCCTATCACCGGTTCCTCGCCGACTACTGCGCGCCGTATCCCGACCGGCTGACCAGCCTCGTGTTGGTCTCCGCTCGTGACGCCGCCGCGTCGGTCGCCGAGATCCGCCGCTGCGGTGAGGCGGACTGGCCGGTCGGCATCTTTCCCATTTGCCCGCCCGAGCTGTCGCTGGACGATCCAGACTGGGAGCCGATCTGGGCGGCGGCGCAGGCCTACGACCTGACGGTCGTCATCCACTCCTTCACGATGACGGTGCCCTATCCCCCCGGCACGTGGGACACCTGGGACAACGTGTTCATCCAGCGCGCTGCCGGCCACGTGTGGAACGCCCAGCGCAACATGGCGGCGCTGATCGGCGCCGGCGTGCTCGATCGCTATCCCGCGCTGCGCCTGACGTCACTGGAGTGCGGCCATGGCTGGCTGGCGTTCTGGGCCTCGCGCCTCGACGAGCTGGCCGAGATGGCGCGTCACGCCCTGCCGCCGCTGGCCCGCAAACCGAGCGAGTACATCCGGGGGCCGCAATACTTCCAGAGCATCCAGCTCCACGAGGGCGAGCTGTCGCTGCGCCAGGCGATCGAGGCGCTCGGCGAGGACACGCTGATGTTCGCCACCGACTACCCCCACTCGGAGAGCTGGTTCCCGAAGTCCGTCGAGGTGGTGCTGGGCTGGA
>JBGPZN010000214.1:0-6174 GCA_041493815.1 Methylomirabilia bacterium | reverse complement strand
CGCGCTGGAGACCACGACGGGGTACGAGCGGTGGACGCACGGCGAGGCGGTGTCGCTGGGGATCGTCGCCGAGGCCCACCTGGCCCGTCGCCTGGGGCTGGCCGACGAGGCTACCGTGACGCGGCAGGAACGGCTGCTGGCGGGGCTGGGGCTGCCGGTGCGCGCCGGACAGGTCGATGTCGAGGCGGTGCTGACGGCGATCACCCACGACAAGAAGGCCCGCGACGGCCGCGTGCCGTTCGTGCTGGTGCCGCGGCTGGGCGAGTTCCGTGTGGTGTACGACATACCCCCCGCCCAGATCCGCGCCGCGGTGCACGAGCTGGCCCCCTCGTGACGCGGGGGCCGGGCCATGCCCCCGCGCCGTTGACAACGAAAACTACGCATCCGTATAGTCCGGCCATGTGGCCACGCGCGGTGCTCCGGACGGTGCGCAGGGAGGCGGCGTGAGCGACGACCGCGTGCTGGCCGAGGCGATCCGTCGACACGAGGAACGGCTGGCGCGCGACCCCGAGTCGCTGGCCTTCGCCCAACTCGCCGATCTCTACCGCAAGGCCGGCCGGACCGCGGACGCCGTCAGCCTGTGTCGCGAGGGGCTGCACCGGTGGCCACACTATACGACCGCGCGGCTCATCCTGGCCAAGACCTTGCTGGCCGAGGGCCAGATCGAGGGCGCGCTGGCCGAAGTCGACGCCATTCTGCAGACAAGCCCGAAGGACGTACAATGTCATCGTCTGGCGGCCGAGGTGCATCGCCGCGCGGGCCGCCTCGATGCCGCGGTGGCGCACCTGGAGAAGGCCGTCGGCCTGGATCCCGGCGATCGCGAGTCGAACGCGCTGCTGTCGCTGCTGCGCGCCGACACCGCCGCTCCCGGAGACGCCGCCGGCCTGGCCCGGGTGCTGGGCGACGACACGTTCGCGACGCTCTCCTTCGGCACCCTGTGCCTGGAGCAGGGTCTGACCGACGAGGCCGCGCTCGTGCTCACCCGTGTCGTCCGGCGGTCGCCCGAGAATGCCGAGGCTCGCGAGCGGCTGGAGGCCGCGCTGCGGGCCCGGTCTCGACGGAGAGGGTGAGATTTCATGGTGGTGTCGACCGCGGAGTTCAAGAAGGGGCTGCGGATCATGTTCGATGGGCAGCCGTACATGATCGTCGATTTTCAGCACGTCAAGCCGGGCAAGGGTGGCGCGTTCGTGCGCACCAAGCTCAAGCACATGCGGCAGGGCAAGGTGATCGACAACACCTTCCGCTCCGGCGAGAAGGTGGAGCTGGTCGAGTACGACGAGAAGCACATGCAGTTCCTGTACAAGGACGACCGCTACAACTTCATGGACACCGAGACCTACGAGCAGGTGTCGCTGTCGGCCGACGAGGTGGGTGACGCGCGCGACTACCTCCAGGAGAACGTCGAGGTCGACGTGCTGTACATCGACGGCGCTCCGGCCGGCGTCGAGGTGCCGAACTTCGTCGAGCTGACCATCAGTCGCACCGATCCCGGTGTGCGTGGCGACACCGCCCAGGGTGGCACCAAGCCGGCCACGTTGGAGACCGGCGTCGTCGTCCAGGTGCCGCTGTTCCTCAACGAGGGGGACGTCGTCAAGGTCGACACGCGGACCGGCGACTACCTCGGGCGCGTGTCGGTGGCGGGCTGATGGCCAAGGCTCGTCGCTCGGGGCTGCCCGCCGCCGCTCCGACGGGCGACGAGCGCACGGTCGAGCTGACCCGGCGGTTGGCGGCGCTGCTCGGCGAGCTGAGTCTGTCCGAGGTCGAGGTCGAGTCCGGCGACATCCGAGTGCGCGTCCAGCGCGCCGGCGCCATCGCGCCCGCGCCCGTGACCCCCGCCCCCGCCGCGGCGGACGAGCGCCCGCTCGTCGCCGACACCGTCTCGCCGGCGCTGGTGACGGTGGAAGCGCCCATGGTCGGCACCTTCTATCGCGCCTCGTCGCCCACCGCCGATCCGTACGTGCAGGAGGGCGACGTCGTCAAGGAAGGCCAGGTGCTCTGCATCATCGAAGCGATGAAGCTCATGAACGAGATCGAGTCCAAGGTCGGCGGGCGCATCGCCCGGATCCTGGTCGAGAACGGGCACGCGGTCGAGTACGGCCAACCCCTGTTCCTCATCGACCCCCAGTCCTGAGAATCGCCGCATGATTCGCCGCCGCGGCCTGTCCATCTTCGCGGTCCCGGCCCTCATCCTGCTCGCGGTCGCCGCCGGCGCCTGGTGGGGCGCGCGCGCGCCCGGCGCGCCCGACGTGCCGCGGCTGCCCGCGACGCCGGCCGCCCGCCTGACGGCGCTCACCGACGAGGCGATCAGCCTCTACGCGGCCAGGCAGTTCCCGCGCGCGTGCGAGCGATTCAGCCGAGCCTGGGAGAACGATCCGGGCAACGTCGCCCGGCGCGAGGACATCGCGCGGTGCTTCGAGGGGTGGGGCTGGGACACGCTGCGTCAGGGCCGTCCCGACGAGGCGATGCTTCTCTTCCGCCAGGGTCTGCGCCAGAGTCCGGACACGCCGGCGCTGCTGCGCGGGCTCGGAGTGGCGGCGGTGCACGCGGGCCGGGCCGAGGAGGCGCTGGTGCCGCTGGAGGCGGCGACGCGCGCCGACTCGGACGCCGAGGTGCGTCTGCTCCTCGCCCATCTCTACGACCGGCGCGACGACGCCCCTCGGGCGCTCGAGCACCTGCGTGCCGTCCTCGACGCGGAACCCGGTCACGAGGCGGCGCGGCGCCTGCTCGACAAGGTGGAGCGCGAATCCCGCGCCGAGGCCGGCTTCCGCCGCGAGGTCACCTCGCACTTCGTCGTCAAGTGGCGCGCCGCCGGTGACGCCGACGCCCGCCGCGCGCTGCTGGCCGGGCTCACGACCGCCCGCGAGCGGGTGGTGGCGCAGCTGGGCGAGGCGCCGCGCGAGCGCGTCACCGTCATTCTCTACGACGCCGCCCAGTTCCAGGAGGTGGCGCGCGTGCACGGCTGGGTCACCGGCCTGTTCGACGGCAAGATCCGGCTGCCGGCCGGGGGCGCGCTGCCGCCGCGGCGCGAGCTGGAACGCATCCTCGTCCACGAGTACGCGCACGCGACGATCCACGACCTCGCCCGCGGGCGGGCGCCGCGCTGGCTGCACGAGGGCCTCGCCCAGGCGCTGGAGGGGGCGACGCCCGATCCCATGCTCCGCGTGCCGGGGCGGCCCACGCTGGCCGGCCTCGAAGAGCTCCTGAGCGACGCCGACCCGGCGCGGGCTCGCACCGGCTACGACGTCGCGCTGTGGGTGGTCCACGACCTCCTCGATCGCGGCGGCACGCCCGCCATGCGGCGCCTCATGGCCCGCCTGGGCGGCGGCGAGACGATCGCCACCGCGGTGCCCGCGGTGTACGGGCTGCCGCTGACCGAGCTCGAGCACCAGTGGCGCCGGGTGCTCGGCGGCTAGCCGCTCCGTCATGTTCCACAAGATCCTGATCGCCAACCGCGGCGAGATCGCGCTCCGCATCATCCGCACGTGCCGCGAGATGGGCATCCGGACCGTCATCGCCCACTCCACGGCGGACGCGCAGTCGCTGCCCGTGCGTGTGGCCGACGAGTCGATCTGCGTCGGGCCCGACGACGCGCGCTCGAGCTATCTCAACCTGGCCTCGATCATCTCGGCCGCGGTCGTGACCGACAGCGAGGCGATCCATCCCGGCTACGGCTTCCTGGCCGAGAACCCGGCCTTCGCCGATATCTGCCGCGCGTGCGGCCTCACCTTCATCGGGCCCTCGCCAGAGGCGATCCGCCTCATGGGCGACAAGGCCCAGGCCCGCGTGATCGCCGGCCAGGCCGGCGTGCCGGTGGTGCCGGGCAGCGAGCTGCCGCTCAAGGACGAGGCCGAGGCGGTGGATGTCGCCGATACCGCCGGCTATCCGGTGATCTTCAAGGCCGCCGCCGGCGGCGGCGGCCGCGGCATGCGCATCGTGCGCAGCCGGGCCGAGGTGGGCCAGGCGTTCGCAGCCTGCCAGGCCGAGGCGGGGGCCGCCTTCGGCTCCTCGGAGATCTACTGCGAGAAGTACATCGAGGCGGCGCGCCACGTCGAGGTCCAGGTGCTCGGCGACAAGAACGGCATGCGCCTGCACCTGGGCGAGCGCGATTGCTCCGTGCAACGGCGCCACCAGAAGCTGATCGAGGAATCGCCAGCGCCCTCGCTGCCGGCCGAGACCCGCGCGGCCCTGCACAAGGCCGCGCTGGCCACCGCCGCCGCCGTGAACTACGCGAGCGCCGGCACCGTCGAGTTCCTCGTCGACGCCGCGACCGGCCGCTTCTACTTCATCGAGATGAACACGCGCATCCAGGTCGAGCACCCGGTCACCGAGATGATCACGGGCATCGACCTCATCCGCGAGCAGATCCGCGTCGCGGCCGGCGAGGCCCTCGGCTATCGCCAGGACGACGTGCGCCTCGGCGGCCACGCGCTCGAGTGCCGCGTGAACGCCGAGGATCCGGTGACCTTCGCGCCCAGCGCGGGCCGGGTGACCGCGTGGATCGCCCCGGGCGGGTTCGGCGTCCGCGTCGACAGCCATCTCATGGCGCCCTACGTGGTGCCGCCGTTCTACGACTCGCTGCTGGCCAAGATCGTCGTGCACGGCGGCGATCGCGCCGAGGCCATCGAACGGATGCGCCGCGCGCTGGCCGAGACCGTCGTGGAGGGCGTGAAGACGACGATCCCCTTCCACCTCAAGGTCCTGGCCGATCCGGCGTTCGTCGAGGGGCGCTTCACCAGCGTCGACGGCGCCCGCCTCGCCACCGCGTGATCGATCCCACGCTGTACGTGATCCTCGACCGGGGTGTGGCCCGGGGACGGGACCTGCTCGACCTCCTCGCCGCCGCCGTCGCCGGCGGCTGCCGGATGGTGCAACTCCGTGACAAGGAGTGGCCCTCGGGCCGGCTGCTGCCGCTCGCCGAGCGGCTGCGCGCACGCTGCGCCGCCGACGGCGTGACCTTCATCGTCAACGACCGGGTTGACCTGGCCCTCGCCGTCGGCGCCGACGGCGTGCACCTCGGCCAGGACGACCTGCCGGCGAAGATCGCCCGGCCGCTGCTGCGGCCCGGCATGATCCTCGGCGTCTCGACCCACAGCGTGGCCCAGGCCCGCGCCGCGCAGGCGGACGGCGCTGACTACATTGCCGTGGGCTCGATGTTCGCCACCCGCTCCAAGGCGGAGTTCGAGCTGGTGGGACCCGATCTCCTGAGGAAACTCCGCGGCGAGATCCGCGTTCCGTTGGTAGGCATCGGCGGGATCACGCACGACAACGTCCAGGAGGTCGTCCGCGCCGGCGCCGACGGCGTCGCCGTCATCTCGGCGGTGGTGGCCGCCGACGACCCGCGGGCGGCCGCCGAGCGCTTCGTTGCGCTGATCCGCACGGCGCGGGGCTTGACCGCCCCTTGGCCGTCGCTATAATTGGCGACGCGTAAATCCCTGATTCGACGATCACAAGGAGGCTCCCATGAACTCGAAGTACCTCCGCAGCGTCCTGGTCCTCTGCCTGGCGCTCGCCGTCGCCCTGTTACCGGGAGCCTCCCCGCTCCAGGCCCAGGGCAAAGGCATCATCAAGATCGCCACCCAGAGCCCGCTCTCCGGTGGCCAGGCGGCACTTGGTGAAGGCATCAAGCTCGGCGCCCAGCTCGCCATCGACAAGTTCAAGGGCAGTCTCGAGAAGGCGGGCTTCAAGGTCGAGCTCGTACCGTTCGACGACCAGGCCAAGCCGGATGTCGGCGTGGCCAACAGTAAGAACATCATCGCCGACAAGGACATCCTGGCGGTCATCGGCCACCTGAACTCCGGCGTCGCGATTCCGTCGTCGGAGGTCTACAAGGAAGTCAGCCTCGCCATGATCTCGCCCGCCAACACGAACCCGACCGTCACCGACCGCGGCTACGGCAACGTCAACCGCGTGTGCGGGCGCGACGACGTGCAGGGCGTGGTGGGTTCGGAGTTCGCGGCCGGCACCGTGAAGGCCAAGAGCGTCTACATCGTGCACGACAAGACCACCTACGGGCAGGGCGTGGCCGAGTTCTTCCGCGACGACGCCAAGAAGAAGGGCCTCACCGTGGCCGGCTTCGACGGCACCGAGGAGAAGTCGAACTTCGACGCGATCCTCACCCCGATCAAGGCCAAGAACCCGAGCCTCATCTACTTCGGCGGCATCTACGATCAGGGG
>JBGPZN010000087.1:0-10219 GCA_041493815.1 Methylomirabilia bacterium | reverse complement strand
TCATCGTCTAGAGCTCCCCCAGCCCGTACTCGGCCCAGCGCTGGCGCACGCGCGCCTCGTCCGCGGGCGCCGGGCGGACGGTCGGCGGGAAGCGCTCGCCGCCCCACTCGGCGCGGCGCTCGAACTTCCACGAGCGGGTGGCGTCGAAGAGCACGCGGTTCCAGAGGCCGGTGCCCAGCCGGCTCACGTCGCGGTCCTCCAGCGGCGTGGAGGGATCGATCGGCGAGCCGAAGATTCCCGGGAAGACGACGAGCCCGCCCTCGCCGGCGTTCATGCGGTGGGCGAGCGCCCAGTCGATCTGCTCGTAGGACGACGCCGCGATGTCGTCGTCCACGACGATCACGTGCTTGTAGCGGTACTGGGCGGCGCTGTTGCCCCACAGCGCGGCGGCGATCTGCTTGGGCTGGCCCTGGTAGGCCTTGCGGATCTGCACCACGATGTTCACCCCGTTGGTGATCGGATGGACGTAGACGTCGCGAACGCCGGGGATGCCGGCGCCCTTGAGGATGTTCCAGGCGATGCCGGCCCGCTGCACCGCCGACATCACGCTGTTCTCGCTGTAGGAGCCGGGCAGCGTGCCCTCCAGGCAGCCGCGGAAGATCGGATCGCGCCGGTGCGTGATGCACGTCACCTTCATCGTCGGCCGCGGCGTCGGCACGTCGGACAGGTGGCCGGTGTACTCGCCGAACGGCCCCTCGCTCTCCCAGGTCGCCGGATCGGCGCTGATGAAGCCTTCGAGCACGATCTCGGCCGAGGCCGGGACGTCCAGGTCCACCGTCTCGCAGCGCACCAGCTCGGCCGGCTCGCCGCGATACGCGCCCATCACGTCCCACTCGCAGACACCGGTCGGGATCGGCGAGCCGGCCAGGAACGGCATGATCGGATCCCACCCGATCACGCAGGCGACCGGCATCGGCTCCCCGCGATCCGAGTACTTCTGGAAATGGTGGCCCCAGTGCTGGCCGCCCTTGATCAGCAGCATCGGTGTCGTGTCCTTGCGGCCGATCATCCCGCGGTAGATCCCGACGTTCATCACGCGCGTCTCGGGATCGCGCGTCACGATCCCCGAGAACGTGTGGATGTAGCGCCCGCCCTCCAGGTGATGCCATTTCGGGACCGGGAACTCGTTCTGGTCGACGGCGTCGCCGCGGATGATCACGTCCTTGACCGGCCCGGTCCTCACGATGCGCGGGGCCAGCGTCGCCCGGTTCTTCTCCATCACGTACGCCAGCAGCTCGGCGTTCCCGACGTCCTTGGGGAGGCCCAGGGCCAGGACCAGCCGCCGCCGGTCGCCGAGCGCGCCGGTGAGGAGCTTCGTGCAGCGCCCGGTCTGGTAGCCGGTGATGTTCTCGAAGAGCAGCGCCGGGCCCTTCTTCTCGAGGACTCGTCGGGCCACGGCACCGAGCTCTCGGTCCCAGTGAACCTCGGCGTCGATGCGCTTGAGCTCCCCTTCCTTCTCGAGGAGCTGCATCCACTGACGCATGTCCATGAAGCCCATCACGCAACCTCCGTGGCGCCGGCCGGTCGCGCCGCACGCTGTGAGAGCAGGACGACGACGAAGCACGCCAGCCCGGCCAGATCGCTCCACACGCCGGGAAAGATCAGCAGGAAGGCGCCGGCCAGCAGCACCGCCCGCTCCCAGGGTCGCGCCGGCGCCCTCAGGTACCCGATGAGCCCGGCCGCCAGCATCAGGATACCGAGGGTGGCGGCCGCGGTGCGCAGGGCAATTTGCACGACGGTGGCCCCCTGCATGAGCAGGGCCGGATCGTAGGCGAACGAGAACGGGATGATGAAGCCCGACAGCGCCAGCATCATGGCCGTCCACTGGGTGCGCCAGACGTCGGCCCCGGCGATCGAGGAGGTGGCGTAGGTGGAGATCGCGGTGGGCGGCGTGAGGTCGGCCAGGATGCCGAAGTAGAAGACGAACATGTGGGCGACCAGCTTGGGGATGCCGAGCTGCACGAGCGCGGGGGCGGCCATGATCGAGGTGATGATGTAGGTCGCCGAGGTCGGCAGGCCGGTGCCGAGCACCAGCGCGGCGATCATCGTCAGCACGAGCGTGGCCAGCATGTTGCCCTGGGCCACGTTGACGATGCCGCTGGCGAGCTTGAGGCCCAGGCCGGTCTCGGCCACGACGCCCACGACGATGCCGACCGTCGCGCACGCCAGCGCCACCGGCATCGCGCTGAAGGCGCCGTCGACCAGGACCGCGACGATCTTGCGGAGCCCCATGCGCGTGTCGCGCCGGACCTGGCTCATGACGAACGCGGCGACGAGCGCCCAGAAACCGGCGAACAACGGCGAGCGGCCCTCGATCAGGAACCACACCAGCACGGCGGGGCCGGCCAGCAAGTGGGCGTCGCGCTTGAGGACGGCGCCCAGCCGCGGCAGCTCAGCGCGCGGCAGCACCGGCAGCCCCTGGCGGGCCGCCTCGAAGTGGACCATCGCGCCCACGGCGACGAAGTAGAGGACGCCGGGAATGATGGCCGCGAACGCGATCGTGCCGTACGACACGCCCAGCGTCTCGGCCATGATGAACGCCGCGGCGCCCATCACGGGTGGGATGAGCTGGCCGCCCATCGAGGCGCACGCCTCGACGCCGGCCGCGAACGCGGGCCGGTAGCCGGCGCGCATCATCAGCGGGATCGTGAAGGCGCCGGTGGTGACCGCGTTGGCGATCGCGCTGCCGTTCACCGTGCCGAAGAGGCCGCTGGAGATCACCGCCACCTTCCCCGCCCCGCCGCGGGTGGCGCCGGCCACCGCCAGCGCCGCGTCGGTGAAGAAGCGCAGCAGCCCGCCGTGGGCCATGACGCCGCCGAAGAGGACGAAGAGGTAGATGAACGTCGCCGACACCAGCGTCGGCACGCCGAACACGCCCTTGGTCGTGAGCATCTGCTCGTCGACGAGCTGCAGGAAGGACTCGCCGCCGTGCGAGAGGAAGCCCGGCAGCCAGGGCCCGACGAAGACGTAGGCGACGAAGGCCAGGGCCATCACCACCAGCGCGGGGCCGATGTGGCGGTACGCCGCCAGCAGCAGCAGCAGCGTGAAGAGGACGCCGACCGCCACGTCGAGCAGCCCCGGCGCGTCGACGCCGGCCATGCGCGTCTTCAGGCGCTCCTGGTGGGCGACGTAGTGCGCCGCGCAGGCGACGGCCAGCAGCGCCAGCGTGCCGTCGAGCCAGCGCCGGCGCCGCCGCCTCGCCAGCGCGGCGGCGGCCGCCGGCGAATCCGGCGTGGGATCGGTGAGGAAGGCCAGGGCGACGGCGAAGGCCACGTGCACCGGAAGCTGGACGAGCAGATCGAAGAGCCCGGCGGCGGCGGTGTAGAGCTGGAACAGCGACCACGCGATGGCCAGCCAGACGCGCGGCGCGCGCAGGTCAGCCATGGTGCACGACGTCGCCCCCGACCATCGTCAGTCGCGCCGTCAGTCCGACGAGCTCGTCGAGCGGCGCGGTCAGCGGGTCCTGCTCGAGCACGGCCAGGTCGGCCGCCCACCCGGGCGCCAGCCGGCCCCGCTCGTGCTCGGCACGCGTGACGGCGGCGCCGCCGCTGGTGAGCGCGGTGAGCGCCTGGGTGCGGGTGAGCCGCTCGCCGGGCCCGACGACGACGTCCGTGCGCATGTCGCGCCGGGCCACGACAGCGGCAAACGCCACCCACGGATCGGCCGGCTTGTTGTCGGTGGCGAGGCCGAACGGAATGCGGAGGCGGGCCAGGCTCCGATGCGGCAGCAGCTGGTCGCCGGCGCCGCCGAGCCGGGCGACCTCGTCGCCGGCCGAGCGGTAGAGATACGAGATCGGGTTGGTCGTCGCCACCAGGCCGAGGTGACGGATGCGCGCGAGCTGCTCGGGCGTCGCGGCGTTGAGGTGCACGAGCACCCAGCGCCCCTCGCGGATGGGGTGCCGGGCGGCGATGGCCTCCCACACGTCCAGCACCTCGGGCAGGCAGCGCGTCACCAGCGTGTTGACGCGCACGCCCAGTCGCGCGGCCAGCGTCGCCTGCAGCGTGTACGCCTCGCGCGTGTTGGCGCTCTCCACGAAGCCCGCCCAGCCCGTGTAGGGCTGGGCGTCGTGCAGGATCCGCGCGACACCCGCGTCGCCGCCGTAGTGCAGGCAGATGCCGGCCACGCGCAGGCGGTCGTCGCCGAGCCCGCGGCCGCCCGCCCACGCCGCCACGTCGCGCAGCCCCCTCTCGGCGTCCACCGACGCCCATGTCGGGCTCACCGCCAGCGTGGCCCGCAGGCGCAGCGTGTCGCGCTCGCGCGCCTCGCGATAGACGGCCAGCACCTCGGGGGCGATCCCGTGGCCCTCGTAGACCGCGGTCACGCCGCGGGCGGCGTACGCGGCCTGCGATGCGCCGAGTGCTCGCAGCCGATCGGCGTGGGTGAAGCGCGGCGCCTCGCGCATCAGCGTGACCTCGAGCACCTGGATCAGGTTGTGTTCGATGAACACGCCGGTCGGCTCGCCGGCGGCGTCCTTCACGATCTCGACACCCTTGGGCGGCTCGGTGTCGCGCGTGACGCCGGCCCGGGCCAGGGCCCGGCTGCTGGCGACGGAGTAGACGGGCGGCTTGTTCCAGTAGCCCCAGATGCCACGGATGTAGAAGGGATGGTCGGGCGCCGCGGCGTCGAGGTCGGCCCGCGTCGGCCAGCGGCTCTCGGCGAGCCCGCCCGGCGCGTCCTGGTAGAACGGCGGGGAGCCGACGGGCATGGTGACGATCCACTGCCCCTTCGGCGTCTTCGCGGCCAGCCGGCGCACGAGCATCTGGATGTCGCCGATCGAGCGGCAGCGCGCCAGCGACGGATACTGCGACTTGAGACCCTCGCGATCGAGGTGGGCGTGCGCGTCGACGAGCCCGGGGATGACCGTGGCGCCCCGGAGGTCGACGACCTGCGTGCGCCGATCACGCCGGCGCTTGACGTCCGCGCGATCGCCCACGACCGCGACGCGCCCCCCGGCGACGGCGAGCGCCGTCGCCCGCGGGCGGCGCGTGTCGAACGTCAGGATCCGGCCGTTGGCGAAGATCCACTCCGCGGCGGCTATTTCATCCACCCCTTCTCGCGGTACGCCCGCTCGGCGCCCGGATGCAGGGGGATGCCGACCTTGTCGGGCTGCCACGCGGTCCTGGGATCGAACTCGGCCAGGCCGGCGTGGCCCCGGACCAGCGCGTCCTTGTTCTCGACGATCGTCTTCGTCACCGTGTAGGCGATCGGCTCCGGCAGCTCCTTGTTGGTGATGAGCACCGTCGGGAAGCCGACCGTGCTCACCGGCTCCGACTGGCCCTTGAACGTGTCGGGCGGCATGGTGGCCGCCGTGTAGCCGAGCGGCAGCAGCGCCTTGGCGGTGTCGGCGTCCAACCCGAGGAACCTCACGTCGACCGAGGTGACGATCTCGCTGACCGAGGGATGCTTGGGCGTGATCACCGCGAACAGGATGTCGGCGCGCCCGTCCTTGAAGGCGTCCACGATGATGTTGTAGCCGACGTGCTGGATGGAGCCGCCCCAGCCCTTGATCTCGTTGTAGCCGATCCCGATCGCCCGCAGGAGCTGGCGGCCCGCGAACTCCCCGAGCGCGCCGACCGGCTGCGTGTAGACCTTCACGCCCAGCCTCTTGTCCCGGATCTCGCGCACGGACGCGATCCCGAGCTTCTTGGTGGCGACCGCGACGAGGTAGTAGGTATCGAGGCCGCCCACCAGCGCCCGGAGGTTGTCGTGCTTCTCGGTGTACGCCTCCTTGCCCTCGGCGGCCCAGCGGTTGGTGACGGTGAAGCCGAGGCCGAGCGGCGTCTCGTTCTTGGCCACCAGCCGCGGGTTGCCCACCCCGCCGGCGCGCGGCTTGACGTCGATGTTCGAGCCCGGCGGCAGCGCCTTGCGCAACAGCTCGGCCATGGTGGCGCCGTAGACGTACCAGGCGCTGCCGGTGTCGAGCGTGGCGAACGCCAGGTTCACCGGCGGCGGCGCCTGGGCCATCACCGCCGACACGCCCACGACCAGACCGAGCACGACCGCGAGCGCGAGCTTCATCGGTTCTCCTTTTCGCGCGCCCGTTCAGGCCAGCGCGAGGCGGGCGCCCCAGGTGCGGCCCAGATCGAGCGGGATGGCGCGGGAGGCCCCGACGAGCGACGCCGCGTAGGGCGAGGCGCCGCGGGCGGCGAGCCAGTCGCGGACGGCGCCGGCGCCGGTCGGAGCCAGGAACTCGAACGTGTGCGGACCGATCGTGAAGCGCGCGCCGGTGGCGCCCAGCTCCGGGCAGGCGATGTCCTGTCCCAAGACGCCGAGCACCCCCTCGTACCAGCGGCGGACGGCGGCCAGGTCGTGCACGACCACGGTGACGCGGCCGATCCCCGTCACGCCGTTGGCGTGCGCGCGCGGGCGTGGCACCCGCTCGTCGCGCCCGGTCTCCTCGGCGAGGACGAACGGCGCCACGCCGCGGTGGGCGCCGCGCGCCAGCGCGCAGACCCAGCGCACCTCCACGCCGTCGGGCCGCCGCCGGTGCCGCCGCTCGGGCTCGCCCATGTCCACGCCGGCCCGCCGGAGCACGTCGGCGTCGCCGGCGAAGTCGTCGGTCTGCAGGCAGAAGTCGACGAGACCGCCGCCCTTCTGCAGCGGCGCCCACCATCGGTGGTCGGGGCGCGGCTCGTAGAAGCCGACCAGCTCGAGGTACGCGGAGTCGCGGAAGGCGATGAGCGCGTTGTCGGTGCCGACCCCGGTGTGGCGGCCGCCGGCCGCGACCGTGAAGCCGAGATCGCGATAGGTCTTGATCGCCGCGTCGAGGTCGGGGACGGCGATGACGAGATGATCGATCGCTGTCAGCATCAGCGGTCTCCGAGCGCCGGCGCCACCTCGCCGAGGAAGCGCGCCAGCTGGCCGCGCTGGCTCCACGAGGCCAGGCGCAGCGCCATGTGGCCGAGGCCGGCCGCCGAATACGCGCGCAGCTGCTCGGCGCACTCCTTGGGCCCGCCGGCGATCGTCCATTGTTCCACGAACTGCGGCGAGAATTTCGCGGTGTAGTACGCGTCGAGGAAGGCCTTGGCCTCCGCCAGCGCGGCGTCCCGATCCTCGTTGACGTTGATGTTGTGGTAGAGCGCGCTGCCGAGGGCCGAGGGGTCCCGGCCCTCCTCGCGCGCCATCGCGCGGATGCGCCCGAACTGCTGCGCGAACTCGGCCGGCGACAGCTTGTTGGTCATCCAGCCGTCGGCGTAGCGGGCGACGCGGCGCAGGCCACGCTCGACGGCCGCGTCGGAGGCGCTGGCCCCGCCCTTCCACGTGAGCCCGGTCGGATTGGACGCGATCCAGATGGGGCACGGGCTCTGCACGGGCCGCGGCTCCAGCGTGACGCCGTCGAAGCGATAGAAGCGGCCGGCGTGGCTGGCCTTCGTCTGCCCCCACAGCGTGCGGAGGATCCGGATGCCCTCCTCGAGACGCTCGACGCGCTCGCCGGAGGCGATGCCCATCACCGCGTGCTCGGCGGCCTGGGCCGCGTTGGCGCTGTCGGGCCCGCCGAGGCACACGGCGAGCCAGGCGCGGCCGCTCGACAACACGTCGAGACTCGCCCACTGCTGGGCGAACAGGACCGGATGGCGGTGCACGAAGGTCGCCAGGCAGCCGACGGCCAGGCGCACCCGCTCGGTGACGCCGGCCAGCGCGGACAGCAGCGTGACCGACTCCAGCCGCGGCTTGGCCAGCAGACTGTCGCCGACCCAGACGGTGTCGAACACGCCCGAGCGCTCGGCCTCACCGGCGATGTCGAGGAGATCGCGCGCCTTGACGGCGCCGAGGACGACCGCCCGGTTGGCGAGGATGAGGCCGAACGATTGGGTCGGCATCTATCTCCCCTGGTACTTCGGCGGGCGTTTGTCGAGGAACGAGCGCACGCCTTCCTCGTAGTCGTGCGTCGAGCGCAGCCACGCGTAGGCCTTGCGCTCCAGCTCCAGCGCCGTGTCCAGCGGCGCGTCGGCGCCGCGGTTGAGGACCATCTTCAGCGTGCGCAGCGCCAGCGGCGCCTTCTCGGCGAGCTCGCTCGCCAGCGTCCCGACGGCGGCGTCGAGCCCGTCGTCGGCCACCGCCTGCGTGATGAGTCCCCACGCCTCGGCGCGCTCGGCGGCGATGCGCTGCCCCGTCATCATGAACAGCTTGGCCCGCGTCATGCCGATCAGCCGCATCGCGCGCTGGGTGCCGCCGCTGCCCGGGATCATCCCCAGCCGCACCTCGGGAAACGCGAACTCCGACCGGAGCGTGGCGATGCGGAAGTCGCAGGCGACCGCCAGCTCGAGGCCGGCCCCCATCGTATACCCGTCGATGGCCGCGACGACGGGCTTGCGGCACCGCTCGGCCGCGGTGAGCGTGTCGCCCCACAGCTCGAGGTCGGCAGGAGCCAGCGTCAGGAACTCTCCAACATCGCCGCCGGCGCTGAACGCCTTGCCGCCGGCGCCGCGAATCACGACCACGCGCACGCCGTCATCGCGATCGAAGTCTCTGAAGATGTCCGGGAATTCATTGCGCATCGCCACCGTCATCGTGTTCATCTTCGGCTGGCGGTCGATCCACAGCGTGGCGACGGCGTCCCGCCGCTCGACCCGCAGGAACTCGCTCATCTCGTGATCTCCGAGTACTGGCCGGCGCGGAGCAGGCGGCGCAGGATCTTGCCCGACGCGGTCTTGGGAATCTCGTCGACGAAGACGACCCGCTTCGGCCGCTTGAACGGCGCCAGCTCGCCGCCGTGCCGGCAGTGGGCGTCGAGCGCCTCGGCCGTGAGCCCGGGGCCGGCCGCGACGACGAACGCCACCACGCGCTGGCCCCACCGCTCGTCCGGCTCGCCGACCACCGCCACGTCGCGCACGCCGGGGTGGCGGGCCAGCACCTCTTCCACCTCGATCGGATGGATGTTCTCGCCGCCGCTGATGATCATGTCGTCCACGCGCCCGGCCACGTGCAGCTCCCCGTCGGCGTCGACGTAGCCCATGTCGCCCGTGAAGTACCAGCCGTCTCGCAGCGCCCTCGCGTCGGCGTCCGGCCGATTCCAGTAGCCGGCGAAGGCCTCGTCGCTGGCGAGGCTGGCGATGATCTCACCCTTCTCGCCCGTCGGTACGATCTCCTCGGGCCCCACGCGCCGCTCCGCCGAGGCCGCGACCACGCGCAGCGCCGAGTGCACGCCGGGGCGCCCGGCGCAGCCGGGCTTGAGGTGGACGTCGGGTCGTACCGAGAACGTGTAGATCTCGGTCGAGCCGTAGTGATTGACGAAGACCTGCGGCCGGAACGCCTTCACGCACGCCTCGGTCAGGGCGGCCAGCATCGGCGCGCCGGCGTAGGCCAGCCTGGTCACCGACTCGACCGTGGGCCGCGCGCACTCGGGCGCGTGCACGAGGTCGTAGAACAGGGTCGGGATCAGGTACAGCGCGGTGATCTTCTCGGCGCGGACGAGCCGCAGCGCCGCCGCCGCGCTCCACTCCGGCTGACACACGAAGCAGCCGTTGACGGCGGCCACGCCGGTGAGCGCGTGAATGCCCATCGTGTGGTAGAGCGGCATGACGCCGAGCGTCCGCTCGCCCCACGTCCATCCGCACTGCAGCGCCTGCGCGAGGGCGCCGGCGGCGTGGTTGCGATGCGTCCGCGGGACGCCCTTCGGCCTTCCCGTGGTGCCGGACGTGTACAGGATCAGCGAGAGATCGCTCTCTGACGGCGCCGGGAGGGCCGCGGCCCCCCCTCCCCCGGAGCGAGCATCGTCGTCGATCAAATCTTCGAACGGCACCGAAGCCTTGGGCGCGGCATCGGAGCCACGTGCCGCATCGGTGGCGACGAAGATGAGGCGAACGTCGCGGGCTTCCGCGGCAGGCGTCACGGCGGCGGCGGTGTCGGACTCGTAGAGGGCGATGCGGGCGCCGCAGTCGTCGAGGACGTACTGCATCTCGGTGGGGGCGAAGCGGAAGTTGACGGGGACGGGGACGGCGGCGATGGTTTGCAGGGCCCAGTAGGCGATCACGTGCTCCAGGCGGTTGCGGAGCGCGATCAGCACGCGGTCGGCGGGGGCGACGCCGAGGCGGTGGAAGGCGGCGGCGAGGGCCAGCGCCTGGCGATGGAGCTGGGCGTAGGTGAGGCGGCGGTCGCCATCGACGACGGCTTCCGCCTGGGGCCACCGCAGCGCGGCCAGCTCCAGCAGCCGGGCGAGGGTCACGGGAGCAGCAGCACCTTGCCCTTGTTCTTGCGGTCGAGCACGTGCTGCACGGCC
>JBGPZN010000046.1:0-12658 GCA_041493815.1 Methylomirabilia bacterium | reverse complement strand
TGAAACTTCACGCCCCGGCGCAGCTTGAACGTGTACGTGCGCTTGTCGGCGGAGACCGTCCACGACTCGGCGAGGTCGCCGATGAACCTGGTGCCCGTCTTGTCGTTCGGATCGACGCGCAGCAGCGTGTTGTAGTGGGGCGCCGTCGGGTGGAGCATGGCGAACGTCTCTTCGCGGTGGGCGTCGAAGCTCGGCGGCTCGGCGGCCACCACGAAGACCAGCTCGCCGCCCGCGCGCGGCTTGTCCTGGGCCGCGGCCGGCCCGGCCAGCCCGAGCGTGACCATCAGGGCGAGGCCCGTGAGCACCCACGGCGACCACCAGACGCGCTGCCGCATGGACGACCTCCGAGGAAAGGGAAAGGTGATTCGTACCATATCAGAGCTTCGGCATGACCTGCTCGGCGAACCGGCGCAGCGTGCGCTCGACCTCGGCGCGCGTCAGCTGCGAGCCCTGATCGAACCAGCCGATGATCTGCGCGAGCCCGAACTCGTCGCGCGCGGCCTGCAGCCGGTCGACGACCTCGGCGGCGTCGCCGAACATGGCCTGCTCCCGGCAGAACTTCTCGTAGGGAAGATTGGCCACGGTCTCCTCGATCATCCGCAGGCGCGGCAGGTGCTCGCCGTAGGAGTCGGGGAGCTGCGAGAAGATCGCCTGGACGTTGCGGTAGTACTGGTGGACGCCCGGCCGCATGGCGTCGCGGGCGGCGGCGCCGCTGGCGTCCACGTGCATGGGGAACATGAGCGCCATCTGCTCGGGTTGCCAGGCGTGGCCGGCGGCGGCGAGGTGCGTGCGATAGTGCGCCATGCACTCGCGCAGCTGCGGCAGCGGCGTGGTCGTGGTGCCCGAGTAGATCGGCAATCCCAGGTCGCCGATGTGGGCGAAGCTCTCGGGCGTGTGGACGCCCACGCGGATGGGCGGGTGCGGGCGCTGCAGCGGCTTGGGCACCACCTCGAGATTGTCGACGTCCCAGAAGGCGCCGCGATAGCTGAAGCGATCCTGCGTCCACGCCAGCCGGATGATCGCCAGCGCCTCGTCGAAGCGGGCCCGGTTCTCGGCCACGGGGATGCGGAAGCCGTGGAACTGGGTGGGGATCGAGCCGCGGCCGACGCCGAACTCCAGCCGGCCGCCCGACAGCAGATCGGCGGTCGCCGCCTGCTCGGCGCAGCTCAGCGGATGGTGCAGCGGCAGCAGCGTGACGGCCGTCCCGATGCGGATCCGCCGCGTGCGCGCCGCGATGACCGGCACCACCATGAGCGGATTCGACAGCAGCGAGAAGGCGCCGCCGAAGTGCAGCTCGGCCAGCCACACCACGTCGAAGCCAAGCGACTCCGCCAGCTCGATGAGCTCGAACATCTCGGCGTAGCGCGCGGCGTGCGGCTGGCCGGTCGACTCCGGCACCTGGAAGAAGAGGCCGAATCGCATTGCCGGCGAGCATACGGCATACTCCCCTCGCCGTCATCCCACAGGAGGGAGCCGCCATGCCGAGACTCGCGCCCGTCACCGGGAAGTCCGACGTCCCCGCCGAGCACCACAAGGTCGTCGATGCCGTCGTCGAGGTCTTCGGCGGCGTGCGCGGCCCGTTCAGCATGCTGCTGCACAGTCCCAAGCTCGCCGAGCGGGTGCTGGGCCTGGTCAAGTTCTTCCGCGACGAGAGCGTGGTCGAGGGCCGGCTCCGCTCGGTGGCGATCCTCGCCGCCGTGCGGGAGCGCGAGGCCGCCTACGTGTGGGCGGCCCAGGTCGGGGCGGCCCGCCGCGCCGGCGTGCGCGAGGAGGTCATCGACCTGCTCCGCGCCAAGGGCGATCCGGCGGCGCTGCCCGCCGAGGAGCGGGAGATCGTGACCTACACGCGGCAGCTCATGCGCAAGAACCGCGTCGACCAGGCGGCCTTCGACGCGCTGAACAAACGCCACGGTGCCCAGTGGCTCGTCGAGCTGACGGCCGCCGCCAACTACTTTGCGCTGCTGTCCGGAGTCGTCAACGCGTTCGAGGTCGCCGCGCCCGCGGACGGCGACAAACTCCCGAGCTAGGCGATGCGCTTGCAGGGACGGGTGGTCGCGATCACGGGCGGCGCGCTCGGGATCGGGCGGGCGACGGCGTTGCTCTTCGCGGCCGAGGGCGCGACGGTCGCGCTGGGCGACGTCGAGATCGGCGGCGCCGACGCCGTGGTCAAGGAGATCGTCGGACGTGGCGGCCGGGGCCTGTCCTTCGGCGTGGACGTGGGCGACGCCGGCCAGGTGCAGGCCTTCGTGGACCGTGTCGTCGCCGAGTACGGCCGCCTCGACGTGATGTTCGCCAACGCGGGGATCGCGCACTCCGCGCCGTTCCTGGAGCATTCCGAGGCGCAGTGGCATCGGGTGCTGCGCGTCAACCTCACCGGCGTCTTCCTGTGCTGCCAGATCGCCGCCCGCCAGATGGTGAAGCAGGGCGGCGGCCGCATCATCACCACGGCGTCGATCAACGCGTTTCGCGGCGTCGAGAACCTCGTCGGCTACAACACGGCCAAGGCCGGCGTGATCGAGCTGACCCGGACCATGGCCGTGGAGCTGGCCCAGCATCACATCACGGTGAACGCGATCGCCCCCGCCCAGATCGACACCCGGCTCACGCGCAGCCTGCCCGCGGAGGCGCGCGCGCGGCGCGTCGAGCGGATCCCGATGGGGCGATTCGGCGAGGTCGACGAGGTCGCCAAGGTCGCGCTCTTTCTTGCCTCCGACGACGCCAGCTACGTCACCGGCCACACCCTCGCCGTCGACGGCGGCTATCTGGCCGGCGGGCTCTGGTCGCGCACGCCGCCGGGCCCGGCGCAGGGCTGACGATGATCACGCGGTTCTCGACGCTCTACGTGGGCCACATCGAGCTGGAGCAGTGCGGGCTGTCGGGCACGCCGGCGGACGATCGCCGGTATCCCAACCAGCGGCTGATCGAGGTCTTCGACACCGCCGCCGCCCTGGCCCGCGCCGCCGACGCGCTGGGGTACGAGACGCTCTGGCTGGCCGAGCACCACTTCCAGCACGAGGGCTACGAGTGCATCCCCAACATTCCGATGCTGGCCGTCGACCTGGCCCATCGCACCGAGCGTGTGAAGATCGGCTGCGCCTTCAACATCGTCCCCACCTGGCATCCGCTCCGGCTCGCCGAGGACTACGCCACCGCGGACATCCTCACCGGGGGCCGCGTCGTCTTCGGCGTCGGGCGCGGCTATCACTCGCGCGAGGTCGAGAGCTTCGGCAACCCGATGCTGGACGGCGAGGCCAACCGCGAGCTGTTCGAGGAACAGGTGGAGATCATCCTCAAGGCGTTTCGCGAGGAGTCATTCTCGCACCAGGGCAAGCACTACACGATTCCGCCGGATGTCCCCTATCGCGGCTATCGCCTGAAGGAGATCACGCTGGTGCCGCGGCCGCCCCACCAGCCGGTCGAGGTCTGGCAGCCGATCGTGAGCGGCAGCGCGCGCAGCCTGGACTTCATGGCCCGGCACGGCATCAAGGGCGTGGTCTCCGCCACCGCCGAGCAGGTCGTCGAGCGGTGGTTCCACGACTATCAGGAGGCCGCGCGCCGGCACGGCCGGGCGCTCGCGCTCGGCGAGGACCTGATCCTCGGCTTCCGGATGTGCCTCGACGACACCGAGGCGAGCGCCATGGACCGCGCGCGGCCGTACTTCGAGGAGCACGCCAAGTTCATGGCGCCCCTGGGCATGCTGCGCTACAGCGAGGAGCACGTGAAGGCGGTGGTGGCCCGGCAGGCGCAGTCGCCGACCGGCGCCACGCTCGACAACGGCGTGCGCAACCGCAGCTGGCTCTGCGGATCCGCCGCTGACATCGTCGCCTATCTGAAGGAGGTCGAGGCGCGGTATCCGGGGCTCGAGCACGTGATGATCGCGTGGGCGCTGGGCACACCTCGCGATCTCATGATCGAGCAGCTCACCCGGTTCGCGCGCGAGGTCATGCCGGCCTTCACGGCGCCTGCCGCAGGGTGATGCCACCGTCGACGGCGATCCACTGACCGGTGACGTTCCGGGCCGCGTCGCTGGCCAGGAACGCCGCGAGGTGGCCGATGTCCTCCGGTGTCTGCTCGCGCCCCAGCGGCACGCCGCGCTTCACGACCTCCAGGAACACCTGGTATGGCTCCAGGGCCGCGTACTCGGGCACGCTGAGCTTGATCCCCTGCGCCAGCCCCTCCCACGCGCGCGTCCACAGAAAGCCGGGGCAGATCACGTTCACCCGGATGTCGTGCGGGGCGTACTCCAGCGCCAGGCTCTTGGTCAGCGAGATCACCCCGGCCTTGGCCGCCGCGTAGGCGGGGAGCCGGGGCGAGCCGACCAGCCCCGCGATCGAGGCGATGTTCACGATCGCCCCGCCCCCGCGCGCCTTCAGGTGCGGCGCCGCGGCCTTCGTCGTCACGCCGCCGACATGCTCTCCATGCCGAGGCTGCCGCCGGCGGGACGCGCCATGTTGGGGTCCACCGGACCGCGGCCGACACCCGCGTTGTTCACCAGGACGTCGAGGCCTCCGAAGCGCTCGACCACCGTCCGCACCGCGGCGGCCACGTCGCCCTCGACGGCCACGTCGCAGGCCAGCGCCATCCCCGGCTTCGGCAGCCCCGCCGCCGTCTTCTCGGCCTCGGCTCCATCCAGGTCGAGCACGGCCACCCGCGCCCCCTGGGCGGCCATCACGCGGGCGATCCCGGCTCCGATGCCCCGCGCCCCGCCCGTGACGATCGCCAGCTTGTTGGTCAGCATCGCTACAGGGCGAGCAGCGCTTCCAGATTCCGCCAGAGGATCCGCTCCTTCTCCTCCTGGGTCAGACTGCGGAGCCCCTGCACCCAGGCGACGGGCGACGGATGCCACGGCACGAACGGCCAGTCGCTGCCGAGCACCACGCGGTCGGCGCCCACCTGGTCGAGCAGGAAGCGGAGGGCCTCCTCGCTGCCGGTCACGCTGTCGTAGTAGAGGCGGCGCTGGTACGCGCTCGGCGGCTGCGGGATGCGGCGCGCCTCGGGGCGGCCGCGCCAGCCGCGGTCGAGCCGCCCCATCGCGTAGCAGGCGGGGCCGCCGCCGTGGGCAATGCACACCCGCAGATCCGGACACGCCTCCAGCACGCCGCCGGCGATCAGGATGGCCACGATGATCGCATCGTCAAGGATCACGCCGAGGCTGTTGAACAGTCCGTCGCGCGGGGTGCGCTGCATCAGGAAGTTGTGCTGCGGCTGCGGATGGAAGAACAGCACGGCGCCCATCGCCTCGGCGGCCTTGAAGAACGGCAGGAACTTCGGCTCGTCCCACTGCTCGCCGTTGACGTTGGTGTCGAGCTCGGCGCCCTTGAGGCCGAGGACGGTGACGGCGCGCTCCAGCTCGCCGATCGCGGCCTTCACGTCCTGCACGGGCAGCGTGGCGAGGCCGGCGAAGCGCCGGGGCCACTGGCGGGTCAGGCCGGCGATCTCGTCGTTGACCTCCCGCGCGAGCCGCAGCCCCTGCCCGGCGTCGAGGTGGTGGCCGAAGAGCGGCGTGTGGATCGAGAGCACCTGGACGTCGACGCCTTGCGCGTCCATGTCCTGCAACCGCTCGTCGACCGTGAAGCGCACCTTGGGCGAGGAGAAGGCGGTTCGCTTGCCGTCCCCCACCATGGTGCCGAGGCCCTCGCCCGGCTCGTGGCGGTAGCCGTGCCACGGCTGGCCCGCGTCGGCCGCGCGCCACAGCGACTGCGGGACCAGGTGCGCGTGGATGTCGATGGTGCGCATGCGCGGAGTGTAGCCCAGGACGCTTGCTATCGGGGGGGTCGGCGGCGGGCACGGCAGCGTCAGGTTCTGGAGGTTCACGACGGTGCTCGCGTCCGCGGCCGTGACGTTCTTGGCGTGGAGCGCACCCGCATCCCAATGTTTCCGGTCCCTTCGCGCCTGGCACGTCCCCTGCTCCGATCGGTGGCGCGAGCGGGCCGGATCGGGTGGAACGCTCGGAGGAAGGTCGGATCTCGTAACCGAGGAGAGAGAGAACCCATGACGCGCACGATCGCAGTCGCAATCGCTCTGGCAACCGTGCTGATGTCGACCGCCGCGTATGCCACGTACGTCGCACCCCATGACGATGTCCAGGCGCCGCGCGGTCAGGATGTACAGGCTCCGCGCGTTCACCAGGACGAGCTGCAGGCGCCCCGCGGTCAGGATCTGGATCGCCACGATGACGTCCAGGCGCCGCGAGGCTCGACGGTAGTCTCGCCGCGCTAGCCCACCTTCGGCAGTTCCGATGAGGTCGCCGCGGGCGTCCGTTCGTCGCCGAAGTAGTCGATCAGGCGGTCGATACGGCGCGGCGAGTCCTTCTTGAAGAGCGCGACGAGGGGGGCCTGCGACTTGAGCACGGCCGGCGTATTCATGGCCGTCTGACCCATCAACTTCGGTGCCACGCGTAGAACGCCGCGCTGACGCGGGGCCGGCGCCCCGCTCGGCGCGCCGGCGTTTCGAAACGGAACGCCGGGTTTCGACGCGCCGTCGCTACCGGTCGATCCCGTACTCCTTCAGCTTGCGCCACAGCGTGGTGCGGCCGATGCCGAGCGCCTCGGCGGCGCCGGAGTGGTTGCGGCCGAAGCGCTCCAGCGTTTGCAGAATGTGCACGCGCTCGGCGTCCGCGAGGGTGGTCTGGCGGGGCAGCGCCGGCGAGGGACCGAGCTGCAGGCCGGCCGACACGTGCGGTGGCAGGTCGTCCGACTCGACGACGTCGCTCCCGCTCAGGATGGCCGCGCGCTCGAGCGCGTTCTCCAGCTCGCGCACGTTGCCCGGCCACGGGTAGCGCAGGAGGCGCTCCAGCGCGGGTGGTGACAGGCGGAGCGTGCGCCCGAGCTTGGCCGCCGACCGCGCGAGGAAGTGCTCGGCCAGCGCGGGAATGTCCTCGCGCCGGTCCCGTAGCGGCGGCAGGGCGATCTGGATGACGTTGAGGCGATAGAAGAGGTCCTCGCGGAAGCTGCCCTGGCTGATCAGCGTCGCGAGGTCGCCGTGGGTGGCCGCGATCACGCGCACGTCGATGGTCGCGGCCTGGGTCGCGCCCAGCCGGCGGACCTCGCCGCTCTGGAGCGCACGCAGGAGCTTGACCTGGAGCGCGGCCGGCATCTCGGCGATCTCGTCCAGGAACAGCGTGCCGCCGCCGGCCTCCTCGAAGAGCCCGAGCTTGCTGACCGCCGCCCCCGTGAAGGCGCCCCGCATGTAGCCGAAGAGCTCGGACTCGAGCAGCGCCTCGGGCACCGCGCCGCAGTTGACGGCCACGAACGGGCGGGCCGCCCGCGCGCTCGCGTGGTGCACGGCCTTGGCGATGACCTCCTTGCCGGTGCCGGACTCGCCCAGGATCAGCACGGTCGCGTCGGTCGGCGCCACCCGTTCCACGAGGTCGAGGACGGTGTGCATGGCCGGCGACTGGGCGATCACGCCGGCGACGCTGTAGCGCTCCCGGAGCTGGGCGCGCAGGTTCTCGTTCTCGCGGCGGAGCGCGCGGCCGGCCAGGGCCTTGTCGATGCGGTGATAGAGCTCGTCCGGCTCCTGGCCCTTCTCGAAGTAGTCCAGCGCGCCGAGGCGGATCGCCTCCTTGGCCGACTTCCATTCCGCGTAGGCCGTCAGCAAGATCACCTCGGTCGCGGGGGCGTGCGCCTTGGCCGTCCGCAACACGTCGAGGCCGTCGCCGTCCGGCATGCGGAGATCGGTGACGACGAGATCGAAAACCTCCTCGGCCAGGCGCTTCGTGGCGGTGGTGACGCCGTCGGCCTCGAGCACGCGGTGGCCCCGCTTGCGGAGCAGCAGGGCCAGCGTGCCCCGCGCCGCCGGCTCGTCGTCCACGACCAGCAGGTGGGCCACCGTCAGGCGGCCTCGATCGGAAACAGCAGCGTCACGCGCGTCCCCCGGCCGGGCTCGGAGTCGATCTCGATGCGACCCCCGTGGGCGGCCACGATGCGCTCGGCGATGGTGAGGCCCAGCCCGCTGCCGTTCGGCTTGCCGGAGTAGAACGGCTCGAACACGCGCGGCAGGCGCTCGCGGGGGATGCCGGGCCCGGTGTCGCTGATCGCGAGGGCGACGTCGCCGTTCCGCCGGGCGACCTCCAGGGACAGGCGCCCGCGTCCGTTCATCGCCTCGACGCCGTTGAGGGCGACGTTCCAGAGCACCTGGGTGACCTGATCGCGGTCGAAGGCGAAGCGCGGCACCGCCGGGTCGACCGCCACCTTCACGTCGACGCGGGGCGCGCGCGAGCGGTCGTCGCGGATCAGGCCGCCGACGTGCTCCATCACGTCGCGGATGTTGCCGGGCGCGCGCCGGACTTCCTGGGGGCGCGCGAAGTGCAGGAAGTCGGACAGGATGCGGTTGAGCCGCCGGGCCTCGGAGCGGACCGCCGCCAGCGTCGTCGAGCGCTCGTCGGGCGTGAGCCCCGCCTCGTCGGTGAGCAGCGCGGTGGCGTTGACGATGGCGGCCAGCGGGTTGCGGATCTCGTGGGCCATGCCGGCGGCGAGCTCGCCGGCCGTCGCCAGGCGCTCGGCCTCGCGCAGGCGCGCGTGGAGCCGCTCGCTCTCGCTACGCGCCCGCTCCAGCACCATGATGATGACCGCGAAGGTCGACAGGAAGTAGAGCGTGATGAACACCCCGTGCACCGCCATGTACTCCGCCGAGCCCGGGTGCGTGTCCACGAACTGGGTCGCGATGCGATGGACGCCCCACAGCGTCAGGAGGCCGGACAGGAGCCGCTCACCCCGGAATCCGATGCTGCGGCCGCGCGACGGCCAGAACAGCACGCCGGCCGCCATCTGGACGGCGCCGAGGACCACGCCCACGACGCGCTGCCCCTCGTCGGCGGCGCCCACGTCGCCCGCCAGCGCCAGCAGCACCACCCCGGCCGCTCCGGCCAGGACGTCGCGCCCGCGCAGCCGGTAGTCCCAGCGGTGCGCGAAGGCCGCGGCCAGCGTGAAGGCGACGGCGGCCACGGTGGCCACGTCGGTGGCGAAGCCGGGGCGAGCGCTGCCCAGCACGAGCACGTCGACGAGCTTGAGCCCCTTGGACAGCGTGTAGGCGCCCCACGCGAGGAGCAGGTACTGGAAGAACCGCACGCGGTGCGACGAGTAGAGGTAGGCGAAGATCAGCAACTGGATCGCGAACGCGACCGTCGACACGAACGTCAGCACGAGCGGTACCGGCATCACGCCCCCCGAGTCCTTGAGTCTACGCCTGGAGGGCAAATCGGATGCCACGCGCGCACCCCTGTGAAACGGTCGGATCGCGATTCACGCGTGTTCCATTTCAAAACGCCGTTCCAATGCGAAACAGCCGCGGAGGATCGCCGCGAGCGTTTCATCGTGAACCGGCGGGTTCCGGCTTGGAACCCACATCGGCCGCGCGGCCCGTGCGCGCCCAATGTTTCCGCTCCATTCGCGCTTGGCACGTCCACTGCTCTGATCGGTGGCGCGAGCGGGCTGGATCGGCAGAACGCTCGGGCAGGAAGGTCGCAACCCGTAACAGAGGAGAGAGAAACATGACGCGCACGATCGCAGTCGCAATCGCTCTGGCCACCGTGCTGATGTCGACCGCCGCGTATGCCACGTACATCCCGCCTCGCGACGACGTGCAGGCGCCGCGGGGTCAGGATCCGACCGCTCCGCGCGATCGCCAGGATGACGTCCAGGCGCCCCGGGGCTCGACGGTGGTGTCGCCGCGCTAGTGGTGGAGGCCGCCGGGCGGCGGGGAAGAATCCCCGCCTGCCCGGCCGAGGAGTCGCTACCGGAAGCGCTCGACCTGCCACCGCCTCTGCGTGGTGCGCGGGGATCGGGAAATAGAAGCCGTCCCGGCGGTAGCGCTCGACCGCGCCGGCCAGAGCAGTGTCGTCACGACCGCCGCGCCCATACCGCGTACAGCGGATCGCCGTTGCCGTCGGGCGACCGGTCTTCCTCCCTCACGTCCGTCCACCCGCCGGCGGCCTCGAAGTACGAGCGCACCAGGCCGAGGTGCTGCGGGTCGGTGGAGCCGAGCCAGACCGCGACCGCCTTGGTGGGAAAGCACCGGTTGGAGAAGGAGACCACGAAGGGCGCGTTCAGGCGCAGCACCCGGCGGACTTCTCGAAGCACCAGCAGCGGATGGGTCACGTACTGGATGGAGACCGCGCACATCGCGCCGTCGAACTCCTCGTCCCCGAACGGCAGCCGTGGGTCGCGGTTCACGTCGTGCACGAGGGACTTCGTGAGCTGGGGGTTGTCGGCCATCTCCTCCGCGTTCATCCCCAGCCCCACCACCTCGCCGGTGGAAAGGCCCGCCGGCAGATGGCTGCGCCAGCTGCTCATCAGATCGAGCAGCCGTCCGCCGGCGGGCAGCGCCTCGGCATAGAGTCGGCCGAGCGCGGCGATGGCCCCGTCGTCGATGTGCACGACCTTGCGGGGAACGACGTAGAAGCGGTCGTCCGCCGACTCATCCTCCCGCTCGTAGGCCGCGGGCCCTGAGGTCAACGGGTCGCGGCCACCTCCGGCATCGTCCCGACCACCCGCGTCTCGTGCACGGCCGGCGAGTAGATCTCGAGGATCTCGACGTCGTCGGAGCACTCGAGCTCGTTGTGTACGATCCCCGCCGGCTGCAGCACGCAGTCGCCCTCGCGGAACGTGTGCTCGCCCTGCCCCTCGTAGACGAACCTCATCCAGCCCTTGAGGACGTAGAACATCTGGAAGTCGCACTCGTGTTGGTGCAGCCCGGTGGTGTGCAGGTCGTGGGCGCCCGGCCCGTCCTTCTTGATCCGGACGACGTGGGCCCGGAACTGCCCGTGGGTGGCGTTCGCGATCCCGAGGTCGCGGTACTCCATGAAGGTGCGCAGCCCCGTCTTGTAGACCGCGCCCTCCGCCCGACTCGCACTGAAGAGCTGCTTCTGATCACTCATCGCCGATCCTCCCTGTGGGTGCGCTGCGCCGTCACAGCGTCAGCGGCTCACGACTTCGCCGGTCTCGATGTCCATCACGTCACGCCGGGGCCCCAGGGTCTGCATGGCCTCGAAGCCGCGCTCGACCATGTCGCAGTAGAGCTCCACGCGGTTGCCGTCGGGGTCGGCGAAGTAGATGCTGCGCGTCACGTTGTGCGCGATGGTCGCGTCGACGGGGATGCCGAGGTCGCGCAGCTCGCGGTAGGCGGCCTGCAGCTCCGAGAAGGTTCCGAGCTGCCACGCCATGTGGTGCAGGCCCGGCTGCGTCGCCGCCGGCGCCTCGCCGGTGGCGAGCTGGAACAGCGCCAGGTCGTGGTGCTGCTCGCCGACGCTCAGGAACACCGCGCCCCATTCCTTCTGCTCGTACGCCACCTTCAGGCCGAGCGCACGGGTGTAGAACTCCTTGGACTTCTGGACGTCCCGGACCTTCAGAACCACGTGGCCGAGCTTGCGAGCCTGGATCATGACCGTGCTCCCCGCGCCCCTGCGGCGCCCCGGGCGTTTTCGAGAGAGGCCGTATACCCTATCGCCCAGCGTAAGTATAAACGCCAGAGGGAGCCAGGTCATGGGGATCGCGGAGAGCGGCGCGCTGCGGGGCAAGGTGGCCATCATCACGGGCGCGGCGACCGGCATCGGCCGGGCCAGCGCCCTGCTGTTCGCGCAGGCCGGCGCCCGCGTCGCGCTCGCCGACTCGCGCGAGCCCGAGCTGGCGCGGACGGCGGCCGAGGTGCGCGCGGCCGGTGGCGAGGCCACGGTGATCGCCGCCGACCTCGCCCGTCCCGACGACTGCGCGGCCGTGGTGGCGAGCGCCGTGCGGGCCTTCGGCCGGCTCGACGTGCTGCTCAACAACGCCGGCGTCGGCACCATGGTCGTCGGCGGAACCGTGGAGACCATCGGCCTGGAGCACTGGGACCTCGCCCAGGACGTGAACGTGCGGGCGATCTATCTCGTGAGCCGGGCGGCGGTGCCGCACATGCGGAGCGCGGGCGGGTCGATCGTGAACATCTCCTCGGTCTCGGCGTTCCGTGGCTCGGTCGGCCGCCCCAGCCACGCCTACGCGGCGTCGAAGGGCGCCGTGCTCGCGCTCACCCACGCCATGGCGGCCTCCTACGGACGCGACGGCATCCGCGTGAACGCGATCTGCCCGGGGACGATCCGCACGCGGTTGACCGCGGACATCGTGGATCGCGTGGAGCGCGCCTCGAAGGAGGGGCACGGCATCCCGCTCGGCCGGGTCGGCGAGCCGGAAGACATCGCGCGCTGCGCGCTCTTCCTGGCCTCCGACGACGCGTCGTTCATCTCGGGCGCCCACATCGTGGCCGACGGCGGGGCGATGGCGGCCTCGACCTAGTCTCGTCGGCGGCTCACTTCCCGCGCGCTCGAACAACGGTCACGCCGGCGGCGCCGTCCCAGTAGATTCTCCCCGTCGGCCCTCCCGCTTTCTGATGCTGCCGTATCTCCGCTTCCGGGAGGGGAACACTGAACTGAACCAGATACGGCCCGGCGCCCGGCACTCTCACGAAGAACGGGTACTGAACAGTCTCGCCCGATCTCAATACCCGCGAGACCCAGGAGTAGTCTTTCTGACGAATCGCCTCGCCAAGTTTTGCTGCTGCCGTCCCCGTTGAGGTCCACGTTCCACACCGAGAGGGGGGCCTCGCTGAAGTCGAGGAACACATTCCGCCGCCCCGTGTTCGTGACTTCGACGAGCGCCGCAACGCACGGTTCGCAGCCCTCGACATT
>JBGPZN010000166.1:0-7299 GCA_041493815.1 Methylomirabilia bacterium | reverse complement strand
TCCTCCGGCTCCAGATTCTCCGAGAGCGCGGTGAAGCCGCGGATGTCGCAGAACAGCACGGTCACCAGTCGCCGGCTGGAGCCGAGGCTGCGCTCGTGGCGGTGACGGACGACCTCGCGGAGCACCTCGGGGGAGAAGAACTGCGACAGGCGCCGGCGCTCGCGCTGCTCACGCACGAAGTTGTCGACGACGGTGATGCCGTAGCCCAGCACCAGCGCGAGCGTCCCCGCCAAGGCGCGCATCCAGACGTCGGCGTAGACGAACGCGACGTACGCGAAGACCGTCACGATGATCCCCAGCAGCGTGACGGCCGCCAGCGCCCGCAACGGATGCAGGCGCACAACGAGCGCCGCCGCCAGCAACGCCGCCACGACCGCCAGCGCCGTCGACATCGCCGCCGGCACTTCGCGCAGGCGATTGCCGCTGATGTAGGTCTCGAGGACGTTGGCGTGGATCTCGACGCCGGGCATCAGGTCGCCCCCGCGGGTGAATGAGGTCGAGAAGACGTCGTGCATCAGCTCGCTGGTGGGGCCGATCAGCACGATCTTGCCGCGGAAGAACTCGGGCAAGACGTCCCCATTCACGACCTGGTGGTACGCCACCCACGGAAAGGTGCGCGGCGGGCCATTGAAGTTGATGAGGATCTCGTCCCCGGCGGGCAACGGGGCCGCCGTCAGGCCTGACGCCGTCGCCACCCGGTACAGCTCGACGTCCAGACCGGGCAGCCGCTCTGTTCCCGTCCAGATGCGTCGCCGCGCCCGGCGCACGTGGTTGTCGGGGTCCGGTGGGAGGTTGATGGCGCCGACGCCGGCGGCGCCGCGTCCGATCGCGGCGAGCGGCAGGTTGGGAGCACTGCGTGTGTAAGACAGCGGCATGTCCGTGTAGAACCCCTGGTCGGCGGCGGGCGCGGCGCCGAGCACCACGTTGCCCGCCTGCGCGACCGCCGCGCCCAGCGCCGCGTCGTCGCGCGGGCCCCGCGACGACGGCTGGTCGAAGATGACGTCCACGCCGATGGCCAGCGGCCCCCCGGCCGCCACCGTGCGGATCAATCGTGCGTGCGTCGCACGGGCAAACGGCCACTGCTCGTCGAGCTCGACGAAGGAGGACTCGTCGATGCTGATGATCACGATGGGGGCGGTGGGTTGACGAGGACCGCGGAACTCGAAGAAGCGCTCGAGCCAGCCGTGCTCGTACGGCTCGAGCAGGCCCAGGAGCCCCAGCGCGAGGGCGACCGCGGCCGCTCCGACACCACCGCGGTACCGCGTCAGCCGCGCGAGGGTGCGACCACCGAGCATTTCGACACTCTAGCCTACTATCGCCGCGGATCGAAGGTTCGAGTGCTGGAAGGGGCCGCTCACCACCGCGAGGCAGTGAGCGGTCCCGCAGCGTCGACCGGTTCGGCTAGGTCTTGGCCTTCACGAGCAGCTCGGCACACGCGTTCGCCACGCCCGAGTTCGGCGTCTTGTCTCCGGTCGGCGTGGCCCACCCGCCCGCCTCGACGAACTCGCGCTGTTTCCACGAGTCGATCGTCTGCAGCTCCTTGAGCTTGACCGCGGCGTTGGGCTGCTGCATGAACCTCGAGACGCAGGTTGGGGTGAGCGCGACGACCACGGCCGCGTTGGCGCGCTCCAGCGCCATCCGCTCGGCCGTCCCGCCGAGGACCCATCCCATCCATGAAAAGCCGAGGATCATCGTGACGACACCGCCGATGATCGCACCCCACACCGCTGGCTTGAGCCATGGCACGTTCAACTGCATGAGACACCTCCTGGTTCTGGGAGAGGTTGTTCTCGCCCAGTCCTGCATGACGGGACCACCGCACTCCGCTGAGCGCCGCCGGCGGTCACCGCGCGCGTGAACGAGAGCGCGCATACGCCCTCGGGCGACGGTTGGCCGGGGGCGTGTGCACCGCCACGAGCACGCAGCGGCAGCCGGGATGGAATGGCGGCACGGCATCGAGGCCCGGCCCGACCTCGCGCGCGTTGAAGGGATCGCACGCCGGACACGCCGGTCCGGCGTGCTGCCGCTCGATTCGCGCCCGTATCCCCTGGCGGGCGTAGTGGGCGAGCACCGTGGACCGGTGGGCGAGCATGTCGAGCCATTCGGAAAACAGCGTCAGCTTCCGCTGCTGGTAGACCGCGGCCTCGGGCGTCTGGGCCGAGGGCGCGACGTGCAAGCCGTCCCACCCGGCGGGAAAGGTCCCGTCGGCGGCGAAGAACGCCTGCCACCGGTCGAAGTCGGGCCACGCGAAATCCGGATTGGCGTCCGCGCTCAGCATCGGGACGGGCTCGATCACCGACGGCGGTGCCAGGGTAGCCGGGCCGGCGGTGGACGATCGCGGTCGATGCGGACATGCAATCGCTCGGCGCCGGCGGCCATGGCCAGCGCGAGCGTCGAAAAGCCCGTCGAGGACTCCTCGAGGGTCTCGCCCCCGTAATCCACGATGCGCCAGCGCCAGTCCGGCGCGCGGGGGCTCGTGAAGGCGAAGACGTTCACGGGGTTCGCTCGACGGCTGGCGCGCCCGCCCAGGCGACCGGCGGTCCCTGGATGGCGAGCAGGCGCACGGCGGCCAGGGCCCGGATGATGAGCCACGAGGGATCGAACTCCGAGCGCCGCATGCTGAACTTCGGCGATCGCGGGTGGGCGTGATGATTGTTGTGCAGACTCTCACCACCGGTGATCCAGGCCAGGAAGCGCCGGTTGTACGCGGTGTTCTCGAAGTTCTTGCTGCCGCGCCAGTGGCCGAGGGCGTTGATGAGGGGCGCCATCACGAAGACGTAGAGGACCGCGTGCGTGAGGCCGGCGATGAGCCCGGGCCAGAGCCCGAGGAGGGCACAGAGCAGGCTCAGCCCGACGACGGGGCCGAGCACGCCGTGCGAGAAGAGCGTGCGATCGAGACGATCGGGTCGCAGGTCCGGGGCGAACGTCTCGAGGGTCTCGGCGTTCCGGGCCTCGCGCATGTAGTAGGCGACGTTGAAGAGCTGGACCCGCCAGAACCCGAGCAGGCGGGGGCTGTGCGGATCCCCCTCGCGATCGGTGAAGGTGTGGTGCTTGCGATGGACCGCCACCCATTCCTGGCGGCTCTGCCCCGTCGTCAGCCACAGGACGGCCCGGAAAGCCACGTCGGCGATCGGGTGCAGATGCAGCGACCGGTGCGCCAGCGCGCGATGCAGATAGATGGACGTGGCGATGACCGCCACCTGGGTCAGCACGATCGTGACGATGGGTACGGCCCACGCCCCAGTCATTCGGCAGCCTCCTTCATCATGACCGCCGGGCGCCGGCGCTCGGCTGCGGGCGTGCCGCGCGGCTGCCGGGGGCGCTCCGCATCGCCGGCGCGCGTCGGGCCTCGGTTCGAATGCGACGAACCATCTCCGCCTGGCGACCGACGTTCGCCAGGATCGCGTGATCCCCCGGCCGCTTCAGGCCCTCCTCGATCAGGGCCCGGAACACGATCTGCAGGCTCACGGGGAGCTTGATGGACATCGTCGCCCGGCCGGCCACAGCCCGCGCACGATCGACGAGATCCCGCGGCAGAATCATGAGCACGCGCGCCTCGTTGTCGAACATCGATCCGCCTTTCGTGACGACCCACGATGTATATCATATATCATCTATATAAATTATTTCATCGCAGACCCGCCGACTCTGGTACGGTGGGAGGCGCTCGAACATCCGTCTCGGCGGACCAACCTCCGGAGTCAGCCGCGCTTCTCCGGGGCAGGCCGGATCCACAGCGTGGACGCATGAGGGGGCGCAACCATGGCGCAGAAGCTGTTCATCGGCGGACTCTCCTTCTCGACGTCGACCGAAAAGCTCCGGGAGACGTTTGCCCAGGCCGGTCAGGTCGAGTCGGCCGCCGTCGTCACCGATCGTGACACCGGCCACTCGCGTGGCTTCGGGTTCGTGGAGATGTCCACGGTTGCGGAGGCCGACCAGGCCATCGCCCAGTTCAACGGCAAGGATCTCGACGGGCGCCAGCTCCGGGTGGAGAAGGCGACGTCCGGGGGGAGCAAGAGCGGCGGCACCGGCGGCTCACGGGGCGGCTTTGGCGGGGCGTCGCGGGGAGGCCGTTGGTAGGTGCTGATGGAAGACGTCGCTCAGATGGGGCCCATGCTCGTTCTGGCCGGTCTCACGGTGGGATGGGTCGCGGAAGCCGCCCGCCGAGCCGGAGGACACGGGCTCCTCAGCGACCTCATCCTCGGTCTGGTGGGAAGCCTCGTGGTGGGCGGGATCTTCTGGATCGGCATCTCATCGGCCGTCGGCATGGTGGCGATGCTCGCCATCGGCGGCGGCGGGGCCGCGCTGGCGATCATGGCCCAGCGCACGGCGTGGACGTCGATCCCGGTGAGAGCCTGAGTCGGCGCCTATGCAAGTCACGGCGTTCAACACCCCGAAGGATCCTTCCTGGCGATGGCGGATCGTCAACTATGCGGGCGAGATGATCGAGGAGTCTCACGAGCATTTTCCGTCCATCGTCGCCGCGGTGACCCAGGGCACGAAGCGGCTCACCGCGATGAACGTCGTCGATAGCTCGCAGCCAGCCAACTGGCGCCGCTCGACCTCCCATCTCCGCGGGCGCTGAGGCGCCGTCACACCCACCCGCCGTCGACGACGTAGCTCTGGTTGGTGCAGGCGCCGCTGTCGTCGGCGGCGAAGAACAGGACGACGCGCGCGACGTCCTCCGGTAGCAGCTTCCGCTTCAGGCACTGGCGCCGCAACAGCTCCTGCTCGCCCTCCGGCGTGAGCCACAGCCGCACCTGCCGCTCGGTCATGATCCAGCCGGGCACGATGGCGTTGACGCGGATGTTCATCGGCCCCAGGTCGCGGGCCAGGGCACGGGTCAGCCCGGCCACGGCCGCCTTGGCGCTGAGGTAGGCCGGCATGCCGCCCTGTCCGACCAGCCAGGACGTCGAGCCAAAGTTGATGATCGAGCCCCCGCCGGCGGCGGCCATGTCGGGGGCGACCGCCTGCGCCGCGAAGAACTGGTGGCGCAGGTTCACGGCGAACCGATCGTCCCAGTACTCGGGCGTCACGGCCTCGATCGCGTGGCGTTCGTCGTGGGCGGCGTTGTTGACCAGCACCCGGATGGGCCCCAGGCGCGCGCGCGCCTCGCCGACCGCCGCTCGCAGCGCCGCGATGTCGCGCAGGTCGCACGGCATGAAGACGGGCGCCGGATGCCCGCGGGCCCGGACGGTCTCCACCAGCGCCTGGGAAGCGGCGCGCTCGATGTCGACGAACGCCACCCGGGCGCGCTTGGCACACAGGTGCTCGACGATCGAGGCGCCGATTCCGCTGCCGCCGCCGGTGACGAAGGCGACGCGAGCCTCGAGGCTGGGGTACGAGGCGTGTCGGATCATGGGTGGCCTCCGCGGGCTTGACGGTGCGTGCGCGGCCACGCTAGCACAGCGCGGCGGCGTGCTAGGCTCCTGACCACGGGCAGTCGTTGCCTCCGGGAGGGACCGATGAGCCGCCACCGGAACGAAGCGAGCGGATCGGGGAGAGCAGGGCTCAGCCGTCGTGACCTGCTGAAGATCGGAGCGGTGGCGGCGGGCGCCGCGGCCTGTCGGACCGCCATCTCCGGCGGCGTCGAGCCGATCGACTACGCCGGGGCCGCGCGGAAGGCGTACGAGGAGAGCCTGGCGGCGTTGCGTCGAACCGGCGTGACGGCGGCCGGGGTCGAGGTCCCGGAGACGGGGACCGGCCGGCTCTCGCTCGGGCCCGAGGCGTTGCGTGCCCATCGTGGCTCACGTCCCGGCCGGCCGGACTTCGACGTCCTGATCATCGGCTCGGGCTACGGCGGCGCCGTGTGCGCGGCGCGCCTGGCGGCGCGCCGCCGCCCCGGTGTGAAGATCGGCGTGCTCGAGCGGGGCCTCGAGTGGGCGCCGGGGACGTTCCCCAACTCGCTCGCCAACTTCAGCCCGATCAGCAGGCGATCGTCGTGGCTCCGCGAGCAGCTCGCCCACAACCCGCTCGGGCTCTTCGGCTTCTACAACCAAGGCGACGTGACGGTGGTCACCGGCGACGGCCTGGGCGGCGGGTCGCTGATCAACTGCGCCGTCGTCATCGAGGCCGAGGAGGACGTGTTCCGGCAGCCCGCGTGGCCGGTCGAGCTTTGCTCGAAGACCGTCCTGCGCCCCTACTACGACCGGGCCTCGCGCATGCTGGCTCCGCAGCGGACACCCGAGGATCGCTTCCCGCCCAAGCTCAGGGCCCATCTCGGCACCGCGGCCATCCTGGCCAAGCGGGGCACCTGGCCGGCCGACGTCGCGTACGCTGTGCCGCTCGCCGTCACCTTTGCCGATCGCACGAACGCCCAGGGGATGCGGCAGCACGCCTGCGTGCAGTGTGGCGACTGCTCGACCGGCTGCAACGTCGGCGCGAAGCACTCGCTCGACATGAACTACCTGCCGCTGGCGTGGTCGGGTGGGGCGTTACTGTTCACCCGGGCGGAGGTCGAGCGCATCGAGAGGGCCGACGACCGCTACCGCGTTCACTGCGTCCTTCGCTCGGGCCGCCTCTTCGACGAGGATCGCGACGTCCTCACGGCGCGCACGGTGATCCTGGCCGCCGGCACCGTGGGCACCAACGAGATCCTGCTGCGGTCGCGGGACGCGGGCGGGCTCGCCGTCTCGGACTGGCTCGGCAAGGGCTTCTCGGCCAACGGCAACCACGTATGGTTCGTCGACTATCAGAAGTCGGACGCCGCGGTCACGACCAACTCCGCCGGCGTGGGCGTCGCGGCGGGGACGCCGGCGGCGCCGGTGGGGCCCACCATCCAGGGCATCATCGACTTCCGCCGCGCCGACCGGCCGCTCGCCCGTCACGTCGTCATCGAGGATCTCGCGCATCCGAGCGCGCTCGCTCGCGGCGTGGCGTCGCTGACCCTGGCCGATCTCAACCGCGCGATCACGCTGCTGGCCTGTGGCCACGACACGGCCGATGGGGAGATCCGGCTCGAGCACGACGAGGCCTCGGTGCGGTGGCCCGGCTATCGCACCCAGGCGTGCCAGGCGGAGATGGAGGTCCTCCTGGCGCAGTACGCCACCGCCTACGGCGGCCGCGCGCGGCCGTTCGCGCCGGGCGGGCCCACCACCGCCCACCCGCTCGGCGGCTGTCGCATGGCCGCCGCCGCCGCGGAGGGCGTCGTGAACCACCGGGGCGAGGTCTTCGATAGCGCGCCGGGACGCGAGGGCCGCGCGGTCCAGCCGGGGCTGTACGTGGCGGACGCCTCGATCATCCCGACCGCGCTCGGCAACAACCCGTTGCTCACGATCACCGCGCTGGCGGAGCGGATCG
>JBGPZN010000249.1:0-5442 GCA_041493815.1 Methylomirabilia bacterium | reverse complement strand
GTCGAGCACCTGGTGCGCGAGGCCGGGGCCGAGGCGATCCACATCGCCGACCGCAGCGCCGACTTCTTCGGGCGGCTGGCCGGGGTGACGAATCCCGAGCACAAGCGCACGATCATCGGTGACACGTTCCTCGCCGTGCAGGAGGACGAGTTCGCCCGGCTGGGGCTCCGCGAGGAGGAGTGGCTGCTGGGGCAGGGCACGATCTACCCCGATACGATCGAGTCGGGCGGCGCCCGCCACTCGGCCAAGATCAAGACGCACCACAATCGCGTCGAGCGGATCCAGCTCCTGATCGAGCAGGGCAAGGTGATCGAGCCGCTCGTCGAGTTCTACAAGGACGAGGTGCGTGTGCTCGGCGAACAGCTCGGGCTGCCGCACGAGGTCGTGTGGCGCCACCCGTTCCCCGGGCCGGGACTGGCCGTCCGCTGCCTGTGCGGCGAGAGCGAGGCGGCCGTCGAGCCGCCGGGCCTGGCGCTGCCGGCGGGCGTCAGTGGATGGGTCGTGCCCGTCCGGACGGTCGGCGTGCAGGGCGACGAGCGATCCTACTCGCGGCTGCTGGCCGTCGACGGCTTCACCGACGCCGAGACGGCGGGCGCGTTCGCGCGGCGGATCACCAACGAGCACCGGGCGATCAACCGGGTGGCCATGGTCGCCTTCCGGCGCGACGGCCACGGCGTGGCGGGACTGGCGATCCACCCCGGCCTGCTCACGCGCGAGCGGATCGCGCTGCTGCGCGAGGCCGACGACGTCGTCACGCGCATCGTCCGCAAGCACGCCCTGTACGACGCGATCTGGCAGTTCCCGGTGGCGATGATCCCGCTCGGCAGCGCTTCCGGCCGCGAGACGATCGTGCTGCGCCCGGTGAACTCGCGCGACGGCATGACGGCGGACTTCGCCAAGCTCCCGCCGGCGGTGGTCGACGAGATCGCCGCCGCCCTGGGACAGCTCGAGCGCGTCGACGCCGTGCTCTACGACGTGACGAACAAGCCCCCCGCCACGATCGAGCTCGAGTAGCCTCGCCTCGTGCAACACGCCGAGTTCGTCCACCTGCACGTGCACTCGGAGTACAGCCTGCTCGACGGGGCGGCCCAGCTCGAGAAGCTCGTGGCCAAGGCCAAGGCGCTGCGCTTCCCGGCCATCGCGCTGACCGACCACGGCAACCTCTTCGGCGCCGTCGACTTCTACCTGGCGGCCCAGAAGGCGGGCGTCAAGCCGATCGTCGGCTGCGAGCTCTACATCGCGCCGGGCAGCCGCACCGAACGCGGCTCGCAGGACGGCGGCTACGAAGGCGCCAATCACCTGACCGTGCTGGTCCGCGACCACACCGGCTACCAGAACCTGATCAAGCTCGTCTCCAGGGCCTATCTCGAGGGCTTCTACTACAAGCCGCGCGTCGACAAGGAGCTGCTGGCCCAGCACGCCGAGGGGCTGCTGGTGCTCTCGGGCTGCCTGAACTCCGAGGTCTCCCGGGCGATCAGCGCGGGCGATCTCGAGAAGGCCAGGCAGACGGCCGGCTGGTACCGCGAGGTGTTCGGCAAGGACCACTACTTCATGGAGGTCCAGGCCCACGGCCTGGCCGAGCAGGTGAAGGTCACCGCCGAGACGCTGGCGATCGCCAAGGCCATCGGCTCGCCGATCGCCGGCACCAACGACTCGCACTACCTGGAAGCCGGCCACGCCCGCGCCCACGAGGCGCTGCTCTGCATCCAGACCGGCAGCGGCATGAACGATCCCAATCGCTGGCGGTTCTCGACCGAGGAGTTCTACGTGAAGTCGGCCGAGGAGATGGCCCGCGTCTTCGCCGACATCCCCGAGGCGTGCCGCAACACGCTGGCGGTGGCCGAGCGCTGCAACCTGACGCTCGACTTCGGCCGCTTCCACCTCCCGCACTACGTCGTGCCCGCCGGCCACACGCTGGAGACCTACCTCGAGGAGCAGACCCGCGAGGGGCTGAAGCGTCGCTATGGCGCGAGCCCCGGCGACCTCATCGAGGCGCGTCTGACCCACGAGCTGGCCGTCATCGAGAAGATGGGCTTTGCCGGCTACTTCCTGGTCGTGTGGGACTTCATCCACTACGCGCGCACCCAGGGGGTCGCGGTGGGGCCGGGCCGCGGCTCCTCGGCGGGCTCGCTGGTCGCCTACTGCCTCGGGATCACGAACATCGATCCGATGCGATACGGGCTCTTGTTCGAGCGATTCTTGAACCCCGAGCGTATCTCGATGCCCGACATGGACATCGACTTCGCCGACGATCGACGCGACGAGGTCATCCGCTACGTCGCCGACAAGTACGGCCGCGACCGGGTTGCCCACATCATCACGTTCGGGACGCTGGGCGCCAAGGCCGCGATTCGCGACGTCGGCCGCGTGCTCGGGATGTCGTACGCCGACGTCGATCGTATCGCCAAGCTCGTCCCGGGCTTCCCGCTGAACATCACGCTGGACGACGCCTACCAGAAGTCGCCGCCGCTGGCCGAGATGGTCAAGAGCCAGGCCAACGTCAAGGAGCTGTGGGACATCGCCCGCGCGCTGGAGGGCTGCACGCGCCACGCCTCGGTGCACGCCTCGGCGGTGGTGATCTCCGACGAGCCCCTCGACGTGCACATCCCCCTCTACAAGGACCCCAAGCGGCCGGAGCTGATCACCGGCTACGCGATGGGTCCGATCGAGAAGCTCGGCCTGCTCAAGATGGACTTCCTGGGGCTGCGCACGCTGACGGTGCTGGCCAACACCGTGAAGCTCATCGCCGAGTCGCGCGGCGTCACGCTCGACCTCGACACGCTGCCGCTCGACGACGCCAGGGCGTACGCGCTGCTGAGCGAGGCCAAGACGTTCGGCGTGTTCCAGCTGGAGTCCTCGGGCATGCGCGAGGCGCTGCGGGGGCTCAAGCCCGAGCGCCTGGAAGACGTCATCGCGATGGTATCGCTGTACCGTCCGGGACCGATGGAGCTGATCCCGGACTTCATCGCGCGCAAACACGGCCGGGCCAAGATCACGTACGAGCATCCCGCCATGGAGACCTTCACGCGGGAGACGTACGGGATCATGGTGTACCAGGAGCAGATCATGCAGATCGCCTCCGAGATGGGCGGCTTCACCATGGGCGAGGCCGACACCCTGCGCCGGGCCATGGGCAAGAAGGACCGCGACCTGATGGCCAAGCAGCGCGAGAGGTTCATCGCCGGCTGCAAGGAGCGGGGCACCGCCGCCGCCAAGGCCGACCGTGTGTGGGAGCTGATGGAGAAGTTCGCGGGATACGGCTTCAACAAGTGCCTGACGGCCGACACCTGGATCGAGATGGCCGACGGCTCGCGCAAGCCCATCACGGCCATCCGCGAGGGCGACCTGGTCCTCACCAAGGACGGGCCCCATCGCGCCCACGGCGTGCGGCCCAGCGGCATCCGGCCGGTGGGGCGCCTGCGCCTCGCCAACGGCATGGCCGTCCGCTGCACCGGCGACCACCCGATCTTCACGCAGCGCGGCTGGGTCGACGCCCAGGCTCTGGCCGACTCCGACTCCGTCGCGGTCCTCGACACGGTGGCCGCCGCCGACCTTCGCGTGGCCGCCCGCCGCGCCGCCGGGCGCCGCCAGGCGCAGACGCCGACGCTGGCCGAGGCGCCGCTGGTGTGGTCGGCGCGGGTGGCCTTCACGCCCGACGGCGTGGAGCCCACCTACGACTTCGAGGTGCCCGGCGCGGCCAGCTTCATCGCCAACGGCATCGCGGTGCACAACTCGCACGCGGCGGCGTACGCGCTGGTCGCCTACCAGACCGCGTACTTCAAGGCGAACTATCCCGTCGAGTTCATGGCCGCGCTGCTGACCTCGGAAATGGGCGACACCGACAAGATCGTGAAGTACATCGAGGAGTGCCGGGCGATGGGGCTGCGCGTGCAGCCGCCCGACGTCAACGTCTCCCAGGTGCGCTTCAGCGTGGCCGGCGACACGATCCGTTTTGGACTGGCCGCCATCAAGAACGTCGGCGAGGCGGCGATGGAGTCGATCCTCAAGACGCGCGCGGACGACGGCGCCTTCCGGACGCTCGACGATTTCTGCGCGCGCGTCGACCTGCGCCTCGTCAACCGGCGCGTGATCGAGAGCTTGGTCAAGGCCGGCGCCTTCGACGGCCTCGGGCTGCCGCGCGCGCACCTGCTCGCCCAGTGCGACCTGGCGCTGGAGGCCGGCCAGCGCCAGCAACGCGACCGCGCCGAGGGCCAGTCGTCGTTCTTCGACCTGCTGCCGGCGACGCCGGCGGCCCCCCGGACCGCCGAGCCCGCCGCGGCCGTCGTGCCGGAGTGGGACGACGACCAGCGGCTCGCCTACGAGAAGGAGGTGCTCGGCTTCTACGTCTCCGGCCATCCGCTGGCCCGCTTCGAGGGGGTGGCCGAGTCGCTTGGCGTCACCTCGACGGCCGAGCTGGCCGCACGCGGCCACGGCGCCCGGGTGACGCTGTTCGGCCACGTGGCGGCGCTGAAGGAGACGGCCACCAAGAGCGGCAACCGCATGGCGTTCCTCACGCTGGAGGACATGACGGGCACGGTCGAGGTGACCGTCTTCCCCGAGCCCTACAAGGCGGCCGCGCCGTATCTGCGAGCCCGGGACCCGATCGTCGTGCGCGGGCGCGTGGACGACGGTGACAAGGGCCGGGTGGTGCTGGCCGAGGACATCCGCCTGCTCGAGCAGTCGCTGACGGGTGCCGGCCGCGCCCGCAACGGTGGCGAGGCGACCGCCTGCCGTGTGCGACTGCGGGCGGCCGAGGACAGCGCCGAACGGCTCGCCTCCCTCCGCCGCCTGTGCGACGAGCACCCCGGGGCGGTGCCGGTGTTCGTGCACGTGTTGCTGCCGACGACCGAGGTCGTCGTGCGCGCCCGCGGGGTCAGCGTGGATGCCACCCAGGAGCTCGTCGCCAAGCTCGACGAGCTCCTCGGCGCCGGCGCCACCGCGATCGATTATGCCGGACGCGCTTGACTTCGAGCAGCCGCTGCTGGAGATCGAGACGCGCATCGCGGCCCTGCAGGCGGAGGGCGATCCCGTGCGCACGCGCGACGACATCGCCCGGCTCGAGGAGCGACTGGAGCGGCTGCGGCAGCGGACCTTCGCCGGCCTGACAGCCTGGCAGCGCACCCAGCTGGCCCGCCATCCCAAGCGGCCCTACACCCGCGACTGGTGCCGACTGCTCTTCGACGACTTCACCGAGCTGCACGGCGATCGGCGGTTCGGCGACGACGCCGCCATCGTCGGCGGCCTCGCCCGCTTCGAGGGCCGCTCGGTCGTCGTCATCGGCCATCAGAAGGGCCGGGACACCCGTGAGAAGATCGCCCGGAACTTCGGGATGCCGCACCCCGAGGGCTACCGCAAGGCCGAGCGCCTGATGGAGCTGGCCGCCCGGTTCCGCAAGCCCGTGTTCACGTTCATCGACACGCCCGGCGCCTATCCCGGCATCGG
>JBGPZN010000492.1:0-2861 GCA_041493815.1 Methylomirabilia bacterium | reverse complement strand
GTCGACGGCACGCTGGACGTCGGCGGGCTCGGGGTGGCTCGCCTCCACCTCGCCGATGCAGCGCGCCGCCTCGTCCGCCGCCGGCACGAGATCGGTGGTGGCGATGCCGAAGTCGTAGGCGGAGACGGAGCCCGCCGGCAGGACGGTGTCGAGCGCCAGCGCGGTGGCGTGCCGGCGCGTGAGGAGGCGCTCGTAGGCCTGGCGGTAGACGTCGGGGTCGTAGGGGCGGTCGTCGCCGGCCACCTCCCGCCAGATCGCGCGGAGCACCTCGGGCGGCGCGTCCTCGCGCTCGCGCGGGTGCAGCGGGTGCTCGGCCCGGCGCGCCCGCTCGGCCTCGAGGTACCGGCGCAGCGCCCGCGACGGCACCGGGATCACGAACCGGGTCGTCGGCCCGGCCAGCAGCGGCTCGGCGTCGTCGCGGCCGGGCCGGGCCAGCTCGATCAGCCGATTCCCGATGAAGGGCGTCTCGCCGATCAGGAGCGCCTCGCCCGCGTGGCCGGCGTGCCAGCGGGCAACGGCGGCGCGCGCCCAGCGGCCCACGGCCAGCCGGATCACGCCGTGGGTGACGCCGCCGTCCTGGGGATAGCGCCGTCCCGCCCTGCACGTCTCGAAGACGGGCCGGGCGACGTCCCACTGCAACAGGTGGATGCGCCGGCCCCGCGCGTGGGCGAGGTGGGCGAGCTCGCGGATCAGCAGGCTCTTGCCGGTGCCGGGCAGCCCGGCGAAGAACACCAGCCGCGCCTCCCGGGCCAGCGTCGCCAGCACCGTGTACAGCGGCGAGCCCTCGTCGATGAGCACGCCGGATTCTAGCAAGCTCGACATGAAGAGCAGCGGCGCCGCCGCCGGCGCCGTGGCGCCGTGCCTTCGCGTGGAGTATCGTTCGACGTGATCCAGGCCGGAAGGGGTGTCGTCGAACAGTCATGGCCCAGCTCAACTCCAGGAACCGGGCGCGGTTGCCCAAGAGCGCCTTCGCCTACGTGGATTCGCGGGGGCGACGCCGACTTCCGATCAACGACGAGGCGCACGTCCGCAATGCCCTGGCGCGCTTCACTCAGGTGGCGTTCGAGGACGACGCGGCCCGCGAGCGGGCGCGTACGAGGCTCCTGGCCGCCGCCAAGAAGTACGGGATCGTGCCCATCGGATTCATGACCGGCCAGCTGCGGTCCCAGACGAACGAGGCGACGGCGGGGCGGCTGGTGATCGAGCTGGGGCAGGTCGATACGCCGGGCGAGTTCGAACGGCGGCTGCGCACGGCCCTTCGTGATCCCACGCTCACGGTCTTGCACTGGTCCGAGTCGGCCGGCACGTACCTCGACGGCGCCGGTCGCCCGGCCGTGCTGCCGGCCGATGGAGAGAGCCGGGCCGTGACGCTCCTCGAGCGGCAGGGTCGCCCGATGACCGCCCTCGTGCACGACCGCTCGGTGCTGGAGCATCCGGACCTCGTGAAGACGGTGACGGCCGCGGTCAGGCTGGCCGTCGAGAACGAGCGGCTCCGCGGCCAGGTCGAAGCCCAGGCCAGCGAAGTGCGCACCCTGCCGACCGGGTCCGTGACGTTTCTCCTGACCGACATCGAAGGGTCGACGGGTCTCCTCCAGCGGCTCGGCGATCGATACGCCGCCCTCCTGGCCGACGTCCGCGCCATCATCCGGAGCTCCGTGCATCGGGCGGGTGGTCGCGAGGTCGACGCTCGCGCGGACGAGTTCTTCGCGGTCTTCGAGCGCGCCGCCGCGGCGCTGGACACCGCGCTCGCCATCGAGCGGACCGTGCGTGGTCGAGCCTGGCCCGAGGGTGTCGAGGTCCGGCTCCGCACCGGCCTGCACAGCGGGCGACCCACGCTGACCGATACCGGGTACGTCGGTCTGGCCGTGAACACCCTCGCCCGCATCTGCTCGGCGGCGCACGGCAGCCAGATCCTTCTCTCGACGGCGGCCCGCGATGCCGTGGGCCGATCCCGGCCAACCGGCACGCGCTTGAGGAGCCTGGGCTCGCATCGGCTTCGCGGGTTGCGCGACCCGCAGGTCCTCTTCCAGGTCGAGGCGGCAGGTCTGCCGGCCCGCTTCCCCCCGCCGCGCACGCAAGGCGACTCAAGCCTCGTTTGACGCGGCCGGCGGCCGGGCGTAGCGTCAACGAGCTCCGCCACTCCCGAGATCGCGCTGTTGTGGCGACCGCGGCGGTTGAGTATAGTCTCCCGCACGAGGTCACCGGTTTGCGTGTCCACACGCGCCGTCCACGGCCGCCGCCAAAAAAGGGGGACGCACCATGAGCCGTTGGCAGAGGGACCCACACCTTCAGCGACTGGTCGCCGAGCGTAACGAGGGGGCCCTCAGCCGGCGCGCATTCCTGGCCCGACTCGGCGGCTCGGCGGCGGGCGTTGCCGCGGCCGGCGTTCTCGGCTCAGCCAAGCCGGCCGGCGCCCAGAAGAAGGTCGTCGTCACCATGTGGGACACCGAGCCCAACCCGGCCACCCGGGCGGCGGTGAAGGCGATCGTCGACGACTTCGCCAAGCTCCACAAGGACATCGAGATCCGCGCCGAGGGCATGGGCTGGGGCGACATGGATCGCAAGCTGCAGGCGGCCATGGCGGCCAAGAGCCCGCCGACGGCCTCGCACACGCAGACCTACGTCGTCACGTCGTTCAAGGCCAAGGGGCTGATCGAGCCCGTGGACGATCTCGTGAAGGCCATCGGCGAGGATCGGATCTTCCCCTCCGTGCTCCGGTGGATGAAGTATCCCGACGGAAAGTACTGGGGGCTGACTCACGCCTGGGGCGCGGACATGCTGGGCGGCCGCGGCGACCATCTCAAGGACACCGGCGTCGATCCGCGGAGCTGGAAGACGTGGGACGACTGGCTTCGCGATCT
>JBGPZN010000403.1:0-3623 GCA_041493815.1 Methylomirabilia bacterium | reverse complement strand
TCTCCAGCTCGCGCGCCAGCCGCCGCGCCTGCTGTCCCCACCAGAGATAGCCGGTGCCCACGCCGATCATCAGCGCCAGGTCGACGAGGACGACGACCCGCCAGAGGCGCATCAGTGCACGTGCTCCGCCGGCGGCGGCGGTGCCGTCTTCTCCTCGTTGAGCCGCTGCACCTCCGCCAGCAGGAGGTTGGGATCGCGCCGTCCATCGCCGGCGGCGGCGACGATCGCGCGCAGATAGCCCTGGCGGTCGATGAGGAACTCGGCGTGGGGCGCGGGCGAGAACAGCCCGTAGGTGTCGACGATCTCCGGCGCGCCGTCGGTGACGACGGGATAGAAGATCGGCGGCCAGCCGGCCACGCGGCGGATGGCGTCGGGCGCGGCGTCGGCGGGCACCGCGATGATCTCGACCTCGAGCGTGCCGAGCAGTCCGTAGGCCTCGGCCAGCTCCACCAGGCGCGCCCGGGAGGCGGGCAGGGTGTAAAGCACGAGCAGCACGATCCTGCGCCCGCGATAGTCCCTGAGCGAGCGCGAAAACTCCGGGCCCACGGTGAAGCCGAAGTCGGGCGCGACCAGCCACGGCCGCTCGGGATCGACGACGGGGCCCAGCAGGCGCGCGGCGTCGGCGGCGGCCAGCGCGCGCAGGTAGTTCACCAGATGCCAGCGGGCGTCGGCGTCGAGGCGGTCGGCGAAGGCCGGCATCGGCGGCCGGCCGTGGCTGATCCACCAGAAGATGTCGCCCGCCGTGTGCAGGGCGACGTGATGGGCGCGCAGGTCGGGCGGTCGCCGCTGCAGCGTGGCGGCGGCCGGCCCGTCCCCGGCGGCCCGTCGCCCGTGGCAGACCGCGCAGTGCTCGGCGAAGAGCGCCTTGCCCTCGGCGATGGACGACGCCTGATAGGCGACACCGGGCCGCTGAAACGTCGTCGGGTACGCGTCGCTGACGAGCGGCGGCACCGCGATGGCGACGCCGGCCACCAGCACGACGGCGCCGCCGGCCAGCACGGGCAGGCGGAGGCGCCGCAAGGCGAGCGAGGCGAGCAGCGCGACGACGCCCAGGACCGCGACCTGGCTGCCGACGATCACCTGGGCCCGGAAGTCCGGCGCCGCCACCAGGTTGTCGAGCGTCAGCCGGAAGCTCAGCGGCCACGTCGGCTGCTCGTGACGCGCCGGCGGCGTCACCGCCATCGCGGCGACGACCGCGAGGATGAACAGCGCCAGCGCCGCCTCGGAGGCGACGAAGCGGCTCAGGCGGCGCATGGCCGGCCGGCCCACGGTGGCGGCGTCGCCCGCAAGGGTCGGGATCAGGCGGCGGCTGAGCGCGGCCAGCACGAGCATCGCGGCGAAGGCGAGCAGCTTGACGAGGAGCAATCGTCCGTGCCGCGTGCCGAGCAGTCCGGCGACGCTGCCGACCTGCACCCACGTGCTCCAGACCCCGGAGAGGACCAGCGCGCTCACCAGCGCCAGCGCCATACGCGAGAATCGGCGCGCGGCCAGCACCGCGTAGGGCCGCGCGTCGGCGCCGGCGGCGCGGCCGGCGAGCCACAGCAGCAGCGCCAGCGCCGGCAGGCCGCCGATCCACACGCCGGCGGCAGCCAGATGGACGACGTCGGCCGCGATGGCGGCGGCCGTCCCCGGCTCGACCGCGGCGGCGTGGCTCGCGCCGGCGACGAGCCCGAGCGCGAGCGTGCCGAGCAGGGCGATCTGGCCGCGCGCCGCGCGCCAGTCGGCGCGATCGCGGATCTCCGCGCGGATCGCGAGGAAGGCGCCGAGCAGGATCAGCAGGCCCCCGCGGACGAGCCAGACGATGCCGCCCTGCGTCTGCGTGAGCAGGCGCGTCAGGGCCGCGGGCTCGAGCGCCGCGCTCGCGCGCGACTCGAGCACGGCCGTCTGGACGGCGACGGTGACGAGCGCGCTGAGAAGCGCGACGAGGACGAACGCGCCGCAGGCGGCGAGGATCCACGATTCCCAGCGGCGCGCTGTCGGGCGGTCCGTCGGTCCGGCCAGCAGCAGCAGGGCGGCGCCGCCCACCAGGAAGACCGACGACGCCAGGTGCAGCCAGCGGGGGAGCAGCCCGACTACTTCCCCCACTCGAAGCTCACTTCCGCGCCGCGCGCGAACCGGGCCGCGGCCGCCGGCATCAGGCGCAGCGTCGGCTTGCCGATGGCGACCGTGATCTTCGTCGTCGCGGCGGGCAGGGTGACGTCGGCGCCGTAGTGGAAGCCCTTGCCGCCGAGCATCGGGCTCAGCCGCACCACGCGCGGCGCGCCACGCCCGGCGTGGATCGTCGCCGTGACCGGCAGATACGGCACCGGCTCGCCGAGTGTCGTGTCGCTCACGAACACCATGAGGTGCGCGGCCGGCGCGCTCGCCCCACCGCCGTGCTGGTGGTCGTGACCCTGACCCCCGCCGCCGGCCCCGGCGTAGGCGAGGCGCACGCGATAGTCGCCCGCCACGCGCTCCCGCTCGGCGGCTCCCTCGGCGTGGTGGTGGGCGTGATCGCCGCCGGTGAGGCTGCGGATGTAGGCGACCAGGTCGATCGTCTCGGCCAGCGTGAGGCTGTCGCGGAAGTCGGGCATGATCGACAGCCCGTCGGCGCCGGTGTGGCCGGGGCCGGTCACGATCACCGCGTTGGGGTTGATGATCGCCTCGGCGAAGTACTCGGCCGGGTGATGATCGCCCATCCCTCCCAGCGCCGGACCGCGGCGCGTGGGATCCGGCGCGACCGCCGGGAACGACTCGCCCTTCACCTCGTGGCACTGGTAGCACTCGAGCTTGGCGAAGGCTTCGCGGCCCTTGCGGGCATCGCCGTCGGGCCAGGAAAACCGCCAGCCGGGCGGCACCCCGCCGCCGCGATGCAGCTCCTCCATGCTGATTCGCACGCCGCCTTTCGCGCCCGCGGCCGGCCTCGCGCCCGCGGCTCCGTGATCGTGGCCGCCCTGGGCGAAGGCCGTCGCGCCCGCGAGGACCACGATGCCCAGCGCGCTGACGTGCCACAGCAACTTCCTCATCGACGTCCCTCCTCAGCGGGGCTGCGGCCGCCCTCTCCGACGGAGCGTAGCAAGATCCGCCGGCGCCCGCCCGCTCTCGGTTCCTGGAACCGTCCTTGAGTGCCAGCGATTGAAGGGATACAGTGACGTCCGTGCGCCGCCTGTCCGTGTCGATCATCGCCGGCCTGCTGATCCTGGGCGGCTTGCTGCTGCCCGGTTCGGCCGCGGCTCACTCCGGCCGCGCGATCGCCGCCGCCGCACTACCCAGCGTCCCGTTGCCCGAGCTCCCGGTCGTGCCGCCGGTGCTGCGCGCCCAGTCACCGGCCGCGGAGATCCCGTGGCTGCTGGTCGGTCTGGCGGGCGGGCTGCTCCTCGGCGCGCTGCGACCGCAACCGCGCCGAGCGCTCGTGGTGGCGCTGATTCTTCTGCTCGGCGTCCTCGCCGTGGAGCAGGGCGTCCACTCCGTGCATCACCTCGGCGGGCACGAGGCCGCCGCCTGCGTCGTGGCGGCCTCGGCCAGTCATCTGACGGCGGCGCTGGACGACGGCACCCCGGCGTTGCCGGCGCCGGTCAGCGTGTCGCGCTCGCCAGCCGAACACCCCGCCTCCGGTCCGCTCAGCCTCCGCTTCGGTCCCGATC
>JBGPZN010000613.1:0-2188 GCA_041493815.1 Methylomirabilia bacterium | reverse complement strand
CGCGCGTCGCGATGCTTGAGGTCGAGCGGCAGCGAGTGCTAGCCGCGGTTGCGGATGACGAAGTGGCGGCTCTCGCCCGGCGCCAGCGGCGCGATGTGACGGCTCGGCTCGCCCTCCGGCGGCTCGATCTTGATCACGTGGGCGCCGCCGTCGGCCAGCACCTGCCCCGCCCAGGGGACGGCGACGAACTGCCCCAGCTCGAGGACGGTGACGCCCGCGAACGGCTGTTCGTCGCTCATCCGTCCATGTGGGGGGCCCCGACATGGCCCCCCACACCCCCCCACGTTCGGTGCGCCCCGGGGAACCCGTGGCGCTCCTCGATCCCCCGCGTACTCATCGCCTCACCAGCTGAGCGCGTCGGCCATGCGGCGCTTGTGCCAGCGCGGATCGCCGAGGTAGGAGAAGAGGGTGCGCGACATTTGGGTGTGGGCGGCGAGGCCGTACTCGGTCAGGCTGCCCTGCCCGGCGTGGACCTCGTGGGCGGCGTTGCACGCCTCCAGGTAGGCCTCGCTGCTCACCGCCTTGGCCAGGTGCACGGCGTCGGCGGCGGGACGGCCGGTGTCGAGCTTCCACAGCGCCTCGGCCGTCGTCCAGCGCGCGGAGTCGAGATGGTTCACCAGACGGATGACGTGATCCTGCACGCGCTGGAACTTTCCGATCGGCACGCCGAACTGCACGCGCTGCTGGCTGTGGGCGACCGACATCTCGAACACGGCCTGGCAGCCACCGACCATCGACGAGCACAGCACCGGCCACGCCCGCACGAGCGCGCGCTCGAGCGCCGCCCAGCCGTTGGGCCCGGCCTCGCCGAGCAGGTCCGTGGCCGGGACCTCCACGCCCTCGAAGGTCACCTCGTCCTGCCAGGAAAGAAAGCCGGGCAGCCGGCGCGCGCGCACGCCGGGCGTGGCGGCGTCGACGAGCAGCAATCCCAGATCGTCGGGGCCGTCGCCGGTGCGCGCGACGACGATCAGGTGCGTGGCGGCGGTGGCGTCGCTCACGAAGAGTTTCACGCCGTCCAGCCGGTACCGGGCGCCGACCCGGCGCGGCGTGAGCGTGACACCCTGCGGGCCCCAGGAGGCGTTCGGCTCGGTGATCGCGACGGCGAGTATCGCCTCGCCGCTCGCCACCCGCGGCAGGATCGCCCGCCGCTGGGCCGGGGTCGCCGCCTCCAGCACGGTGAGCGCGCCGAGCACGCCGGAGCTGAAGAACGGGCCGGGCACCGGTCCGCGCCCCAGCTCCTCGAACAGCACCGCGGCGTCGGTGAGCGAGCTCTCGCTGCCCCCGTACTCGGCCGGCACGAGAATGCCCGGCCAGCCGAGCTCGGAGGCCTTGCGCCAGAGCGCCGCGGTCAGGCTCGCGTCGTCGCGCTGGGCGGCCACGAGGGCGTGCCGCGGCGCCTCGCGCTCGACGAAGCTGCGCGCGGAGGCGCGCAGCAGCTCCTGCGGTTCGGTCAGTGACAGGTGCATGGTGGGCTCCTCGTCAGGCGCCCTTGTGCTCCTGCAGACACTGCAAGGCCAGCCCGCCGTGGCTCCACGCCGCGCCGGCGGCCATGGCCATCGCCACGAACGTCGTCTCGGCGATCTCCGCGTCGCTGGCGCCCGCGGTCGCCGCCTTCTTGGTGTGGGCCTGGATGCACCAGGGACACTGGGTGATCTGCGCGATGCCGAGCGCGATCAGCTCCTTCGTCTTGCCGGGAATCGCGCCGTCCTTGAACGCGAGCTTGTCGAAGTCGAGGAACGCGCGATAGGTCTCCGGCACCAGCTCGCGCATGCGCTTGAACTGCGTCGCCACATCCAGGCCGTGGAACTCCATGGTCATCTCCTTGGATGCTACCTCCCGCGGAAGGCGGGCTTGCGCTTCTCGCGCCACGCGCGGTGCCCCTCGGCCTTGTCCTCGGTCAGCTCGAGCGCCGCGAAGCGGTAGAGATCGACGAGCGAGGCGTCGGAGAGGTTGGGAATGTCCAGCCCGCGCACGAGCGATTCCTTGGTGAGACGCGCGGCCAGCGGCGGCAGCGAGGCCACGTGGGCTGCGATCTCGAGCGCCTTGTCCATCAGCTTGGCGTGCGGCACCAGCCACTGGGCCAGGCCGATGCGGTACGCCTCCTCGGCCGGCAGCGGGATGCCGAGCGCCATGCGCATCGCGTGCCCCTTGCCCACCAGGCGGGCCAGCCGCACCGCGCCGCCGTAGG
>JBGPZN010000503.1:0-2789 GCA_041493815.1 Methylomirabilia bacterium | reverse complement strand
GGACGACCTCGGCGCCGTAGCGGCGGGCCGACGTCACCTTGATGAGCGGCGCGTAGGTCGGCATGACGATCGCCGCCGGGATGCCCAGGCGCGCGGCGTGAAAGGCCACCGCGAGGCCGTGGTTGCCGGCGCTGGCCGCCACCACGCCGCGGCGACGCTCGGTCGCGTCGAGCTGGAGCAGGAGGTTGGCGGCGCCGCGCTCCTTGAACGAGCCGGTCATCTGGAGGTTCTCGAGCTTGACGTAGCATCGCGCGCCGGTCAGCTCCGAGAGCGTCTGCGAGTACGGGCAGGGGGTCTGGTAGATCGCGTCCCGCAGCCGGGCGCGCGCAGCCTCGACGGCGGCGACGTCGAGGTGGACGGGCGCCGTCACCCTAGAACGGCACCCAGGGGGCGTCGAGCGCGGGCGACATCCAGGCCACCGGCATCAGCGGCGTGGAGTGCGCGTAGCCGACCCGGCCGCGCCAGTCGACGAGGATGAGACCGCCCTCGCCGCGGCCCTCCTCGACGAGGAGATCGACGGCAACCTTGGCGGCGTAGTCTGGATCGTCGGCTTCCTTGAGGAAGTCGAGCGCGCGGCGGGCGAGGACGACGCGGATGATCGCCTCGCCGCTGCCGGTGCAGGACGCACCACCCAGCGTGCTGTCGGCGTAGGTCCCGCACCCGATGAGCGCGCTGTCGCCGACGCGGCCCAGCCGCTTGCCGACCATGCCACCCGTGGAGGTGGCCGCCGCCACCGTGCCGTGGCGGTCGAGCGCCACCGCGCCGACGGTGCCGCGACTGTCGGCCACGTGGGCCGCCAGCCGGCGGCGCTGCCGGTCGGTCACCAGCGCGGCCGGATCGCACGCCGGCACGCCGACCGACTGCGCGAAGGCGTGGGCACCCTCGCCGATCAGCAGCACGTGCCGGCCGTCGTCCAGCACGCGGCGGGCGAGCGTGATCGGATGGGCGACGCGGCTGACGCCGGCGACGGCGCCGCAGTTGAGGCGATCGCCTTCCATGAGCGAGGCGTCCATCTCGACGGTGCCGGCCGCCGTCAGCGCGGAGCCGTGGCCGGCGTTGAAGCGGGGGTGATCTTCGAGCACACGCACGGCGGCCTCGACGGCGTCGAGCGCGCGGCCGTCCTCGGCCAGCACGCGCCAGCCGGCCAGCACCGCCGCCCGCACGCCGCCCCGCAGCTCGTCACGGCCCTCGGCGGGATCGGCGCCGGCGCCACCGTGGACGATGAGCGCGGGCACCCGGGCAACGCCATCGCGCGGTGGCGCCATGGCCACCACCGTGTCACAATCCGGCTGGATTGCAACGCCGAAGCATGCTCGACCGTCTCGACGCCCGCATCGTCCGCTGCCGCCGCTGTCCGCGGCTCGTCGCCCACCGTGAGGCAGCGGGCGCGCCGCCGCCTCCGCGCCATGCCGGCCAGCGCTACTGGGCGCGGCCGCTGCCCGGCTTTGGCGATCCGCGCGCGCGGCTGCTGCTGATCGGCCTGGCGCCGGCCGCCCACGGCGGCAACCGCACCGGCCGCATGTTCACGGGCGACCGCAGCGGCGACTGGCTCTTCGAGGCGCTGCACCACGCCGGCTTCGCCAACCAGCCGACCTCGACCGATCCCGGCGACGGCCTGCGACTGCGCGATGCCTACATCACGGCGACCATCCGCTGCGCGCCGCCGGCCAACAAGCCGCTGCCGGATGAGATCGAGCGCTGCGAGCCATACCTGCTCGAGGAGCTGAAGCTGCTCGACCGCGTCCGCGTCGTGGTGGGCCTGGGCCGCATCGGCTGGCAGGCCTACCTTCGCACCCGCCGGCGGCTCGGCCTGGCGCGGTCGAAGCGGGCGCCCCAGTTCGGCCACGGCGCGGCGACCGCGTTCGAGGACGGCATCACGCTGCTCGCCTCCTACCACCCGAGCCAGCAGAACACGTTCACCGGCAAGCTCACGCGGCCGATGCTGCGCGGCGTCTTTCACCAGGCGCGCGCCCTGCTGGAGCCATGAGCGAGACGCCGGCGAACGGCGAGGGCGGACGCCTGGTCGCCTGCCGCTCGTGCGGCAACCGCGTCGCTCGATCGGCGCCCCGCTGCCCGGCGTGCGGCGCGAGCGAGCCGACGAGCGCGGCCGTCGAGTCGGCGCCCGCCGCGCCGCCGGCGGCGCCCCGGCCGTCCGGCGGCCGCTGGCGGATGGCGGTGGCGATGCTCGCCGCCGCGCTCGCCGGCTCCGCCGTCACCGCGGCGTTCTTCCTCCTCAGACCCGCGGCGCCGCGACCCCCGATCGAGCTGCGATCCGAGCCGTCTGCCCCCGCGTCCGAGCAGCCACGCGAAGCGGCGGCACCGTCGGCGCCGGAGCTGTCGCGCTCGCGGGGGCGCGGCGACTGGCTCTTCTTCTTCAAGACCGGCGATCGCCTGGCGCGCATGAGCGACGATGCGCCCGCCGGCATGGTGCTCCGCACGGAAAAGAGTCACGCCTTCGGCGACGGAACGACCGGACCCGCCTACCTGCTGCAGCTGCCGGACGGCGGCGGCCAGCGATTCGTGGACGCCGACGAGCTCGAGCGCGGCACCCGGCTGCAGTAGCCGGCCGTGTCTTCGCCACCCGGCTTCGGTAGACTGACTCACGGTGGCCGCCGCGATGACCGTGCGATGGCGCAACCCTCACCTCGAGGCGATGATGACACACGCATTCAAGCCCGTACGGACCGGTGACCGGGCGCCCGAGTTCACGCTGGCCGCTGCCAATCGCGACGGCACGGTCTCGCTCGGCGACTATCAGCCCAAGCGCGCCGTGCTGCTCGGCCTGTTCC
>JBGPZN010000487.1:0-2920 GCA_041493815.1 Methylomirabilia bacterium | reverse complement strand
GAGCCGGTGTGGCACCTGCCGGGCGTGGCGCGGCGCTTCGGGTGCTCCGAGGCCGAGCTGCGCCGCACCCTGTTCGAGGAGACGGGGCGGATGTTCCCGGAGCTCGTCACCCGGGGCGACCTCGACGTGTTCCTGCCGCCCATCGGCGGCCAGACCGCGTACGTCTTCGGCACCGTGGCCGACCTCGCCGATCCATCCGTCCCGCTCACCGCGCGCGTGCACGACGAGTGCAACGGGTCCGACGTCTTCGGCTCCGACATCTGCACGTGCCGGCCCTACCTGGCCCACGCCATCGAGGAGTGCATCCGCGGCGCCCAGGCCGGCGGCGTGGGCCTCATCGTCTACTTCCGCAAGGAGGGACGGGGTCTCGGCGAGGTGACCAAGTTCCTCGTCTACAACGCGCGCAAGCGCCAGGCCGGCGGTGACCGCGCCGAGCAGTACTTCGCCCGGACCGAATGCGTGGCGGGCGTGCAGGACATGCGCTTCCAGGAGCTGATGCCGGACGTGCTCCACTGGCTCGGTGTGCGCACCATTCATCGGCTCGTCTCCATGAGCAACATGAAGCACGAGGCCATCGTGGCGGCGGGCATCGCGGTGGAAGAGCGGGTGCCCATCCCCGACTCGCTGGTGCCGCCGGATGCGCGGGTGGAGATGGACGCCAAGCGGGCGGCCGGCTACTTCAGCAACGGCGAGGTCCCCGACCCGAGCCAGCTCACCAAGCCCAAGGGGCGCGGCTTGCCGTGAAGGCGGGCCCGGCCGGCGCCGCCGCGGTCGCCTACCTGTGGACTCCCGAGGCGATCCGCGAGCGCGCGGGCGCGGTGCTGGCGCGCGGGCTCGACGGCGGTCTGAGGCACTTCGCCATCGACCTGGCCCGGCTCGAAGCGGCCGCCGCTCTCGTCGTCGCCGTCACCCGCGAGCGCTACGCCGGGCTGACGGTCCCGCCGCACAGTCGCTGGCGCCACTTCGATGCCGGCGGCCACGATCGCGCCGCCGAGCTGGAGCGCGCCCTGCGCCATCTCTCCGTCGACGAGCGGGCGCGGGTCAAGATCGACCTCGCGGTCACCAGCGTCCTGCTCGACGCCGGCGCCGGGCCGGACTGGACGTACGTCGAGGCGGAGACAGGGATGGTGTTCCGCCGCTCGGAAGGACTGGCGGTGGCGAGCCTCCGGTTGTTCGCTTCCGGGTTCTTCTCCACCGACCGGGCCGCGCCGTGGCAGGCCGACGCGCAGGGGCTCCTGGCCGTCTCGCAGGATCGGCTCGGCGCCGCGCTGCAGGTGTCCGAGGACAATCCACTGCCGGGGTTGCCGGGTCGGGCAGCGCTGCTCCGGAATCTCGGGCGGGCTCTGCTGCAGCGCCCCGAGCTCTTCGGCGCGTGTCCGCCGCGTCCGGGCTTTCTGCTGAACGCCTTCCGCGCCCGCGGGGGCACCGGCTGGATCGAGGCCGCCGACGTCCTGTACTGCGTGCTCGTCGGGCTCGGCCCGATCTGGCCGGGGCGGCTGGAGCGCGACGGCGTCAACCTCGGCGACGTCTGGCCGCATCCAGCCGCGGGCGGCAACGGCCCCGCCGGGGGCCTCGTGCCGCTGCACAAGCTCTCGCAGTGGCTGACCTACTCCCTGGTCGAGCCGCTCCGTGAAGCGGGGCTGGCGGTCACCGGCCTCGACAGGCTCACCGGGCTGGCCGAGTACCGGAACGGAGGACTGTTCCTCGACACCGGTGTCCTGGTGCCGCGACACGAGGCCGTCGTGCGCGAGCCGCATCGTCCCGGCGACGAGGTCGTCGTGGAATGGCGGGCGCTCACGGTGGCGCTGCTCGATCGCCTGGCCCCGCTGGTGCGCGAGCGGCTGGGCGCCGGTGACCTCTCGCTGGCGAGCATCCTCGAGGGAGGGACCTGGGCCGCGGGCCGGCGCCTCGCCGACGAGCGGCGCCACGGCGCCGCTCCCATCCGCGTCGAGACCGACGGGACCGTGATGTGATGGCCGCCGGCGGCCCCGCCGCCGAACCCCAGTCGTCAACAGGAGACCACGCTGATGCCCGGTCAGGTCCACGTCGTCGACCATCCGCTGGTGCAGCACAAGCTCAGCCTGATGCGCATGAAGAGCACCAGCACGTCGGCCTTCCGCAACCTGCTCGGCGAGCTCAGCATGCTCATGGCCTACGAGGTCACGCGGGACCTGCCGACGCACGCGGTGGCCATCGAGACGCCGCTGGCCCGAACCAACGCGCCCATGCTCGACGGCAAGAAGATCGTGCTCGTCTCCATCATGCGGGCCGGCATGGGCATCCTCGACGGCATGCTGCGGCTGATTCCGAGCGCCCGGGTGGGTCACGTCGGACTGTACCGCGATCCCAAGACGCTGGAGCCGGTCGAGTACTACTTCAAGGTGCCCAAGGAGATGGCCGGCCGCGACGCGATCCTCGTCGATCCGATGCTCGCCACCGGCAACTCGGCGGTGGCGGCCGTGGACCGGTTGCGCGACACGCATCCGCGCTCGATCAAGTTCGTCTGCCTGCTGACCTGCCCGGAGGGGCTGGCGACCTTCCACGGCCACCATCCCGACGTCCCCGTCTACACGGCGGCCATCGACAGCCGCCTCGACGAGCACGGCTACATCCTGCCCGGGCTGGGCGACGCCGGGGACCGTCTGTTCGGGACCAAGTAGCCGCCGCCAGCCAATCGTGAGAGGCTCCGGCTCCGCCCGGGCCCGCATCCAGCGCCGGCAGCTCGTGGCCGTCATGCTGGTCGCCGCCGTCGTCGTGCCCGTCTTCAATGTCGTGACGAATCGGCCGACCGTGGCCGCGGCGGTCCAGGGGCTGCTCGACGCCGTCCTGATCTCGATCCTCGTCGGGGGCTATCTGCTGTTCGTCCGCGACGGCGTGCTGCGCGCCCGGTTCAGGCGGCTCGGCTTCGGCGCCACCCTCG
>JBGPZN010000127.1:0-8390 GCA_041493815.1 Methylomirabilia bacterium | reverse complement strand
CTCTACTCCGCCACCGTGTTCCCTTCGCTGGAATTACCCAGAGCAGGTTCGAGGGGTCCCGGGCCGCACCCGGTTCTCAGGAATCCTCCCCCCACGGCGACGGTCAGGAGTATACACCTGACCCCCGGGCCACTCACCCGCTCACGATGACCTTGGTCTGGGATGGAGCGATCTGGGTTCCCTTTGGCAGCGTCTTCGTCGCCCCGCCCCTGACCGCGTTGCCCTCGCGCTTGCCGGCGGCGTCACTTTTGATGCCGCGCGGCTTGAGATCGCCCACCGTGCCGGACCGCTTCGACCGTTTGCTAGTCATGGCTCGCTCCTTTCGTCAAACTGCCTCGCCGATCGCCTTCACCGAGTCCGGGTTCTCCAGCGACGAGACGTCGCCCGCCGGCTTGCCGAGGTACGTCGCCCGGATCACGCGCCGCATGATCTTGGCGCTGCGGGTCTTGGGCAGGTCGCGTGTGAACAGGATCTTTTCCGGCTTGAGCGCCTTGCCCATCTCATGCGCGACGCGATTGGACAGCTCGGCGCGCAGCGGCTCGGACGGCGCGCGGCCGGGGCGGAGCACGACGAAGCAGACGACGGCCTCGCCCTTGATCTCGTGGGGCACGCCGATGACGCCGGCCTCGGCGACGTCGGGGTGGCCGACGAGCACCGACTCGACTTCGGCGGGGCCCAGGCGCTTGCCGGCGATCTTCAGCGTGTCGTCGGAGCGGCCCTGGATGTACCAGAACCCGTCGGGGTCGACGTACGCCCAGTCGCCGTGCACCCACACGTCGGGCCAGCGCGACCAGTACGTCTCCTCGTAGCGCTGCGGGTCGCGCCAGAAGCCGGCGGTCATGCCGGGCCAGGGCTTCGTGATCACCAGCTCGCCCACCTGCCCGCGCACCGGCCGGCCGTCGTCGCCGAAGCACTCGGCGGCCATGCCGGGGATGGGGCCCGCGAACGAGCACGGCTTGATCGGCGCGATCGGAAAGCAGCCGAGGATGCCGCCGGAGATCTCCGTGCCGCCGGTGTAGTTGATGATCGGGATCCGCGCCTTGCCGGCGTTCTCGAACAGCCAGCGGTAGGGCTCCGGGTTCCACGGCTCGCCGGTCGAGCCCAGGATGCGCAGCGACGAGAGGTCGTGCGCGTGCACGTGCTCCGGGCCGTGCGGCATGAGCGCGCGCACCGCCGTCGGCGACAGCCCCATCACGCTGATGCGGTGGCGCTCGACCATGCTCCACAGGCGGTCGGGCTTGGGATAGTCCTGCACGCCCTCGAATACGACCACCGTGGCGCCGTGGAACAGCGCCGCGGTGAACGCCATCGGTCCCATCAGCCAGCCGAGGTCGGTCAGCCAGAACAACCGATCATCCTCGCCCACGTCCATGCAGTAGCCGAAGTCGTGCGCGGTCTTGATGAGGAAGCCGCCGTGGGTGAGCACCGCGCCCTTCGGCTTCCCCGTCGTGCCCGAGGTGTAGATGATGAGGCAGGGGCGGTCCGCCTCGACCGGCAGCGCCTCCGCCCGATCGCTCTGACCGGCGACGGCTTCGTGCCACCAGCGGTCGCGCCCCGCCGTCCACGGGATCTCGCGTCCGAGTCGGCGATAGACGAGCACGGTCGTCACTGACGGGCACTGGGCCACGGCCTCGTCGGCCGTTTCCTTCATCTTCACGACCTGGCCGCGGCGGTAGAAGCCGTCGGCGGTGATGAGCAGCTTCGCCTCGCAGTCCGACAGCCGGGACGCGACGGCGCCGCCGCCGAAGCCCGAGAAGCACGGCGTGTAGATGGCGCCGATCTTCACGACGGCCAGCGTCGCGATCGCCGCCTCCGGGGACATCGGCAGGAAGATGCCGACGCGATCGCCCTCGCCCACGCCCAGCGCCTTCAGCGCGTTGGCCAGCCGGTTCACCTCGACCGCCAGCTCGGCGTAGGTCAGCGTGCGCGACTGGCCGTCGTCGCCCTCCCAGATGATGGCCGGCTTGCCGCCGCGCCCGGCGTCCACGTGGCGATCGACGCAGTTGTCGGTGAAGTTCAGCCGACCGCCGGGAAACCACGTGGGCCAGGCGACGCCGCGCGAGCCGTCGAGCACGCGCTCGTAGGGACGGCTCCAGCGCACGCCGAGATCGCGCACGACCGCGTCCCAGTACCACTCCGGATCGGCGACGGAGCGGCGCTGCAGCTCCGCCAGCGAGGCGATTCCGTGGGCGCGCATGAAGCGGGCGATGCGGGAGCGCGCGGCGACTTCGGGGGTGGGGCGCCAGACGATGCCGTCGGTCTCGGTAGTCATAGGCTGGGCCCTATGATAATGCTTCCGCCATGGGTGAAAACGTCCTCCTCACGCGCGACGGCCTCATCGCCACGGTCACACTGAACCGCCCCGACCGCCGCAACTCGCTCAGCGACCCGATGCTCACCGAGCTGGGCGCGGCCTTCACCGAGCTGCGCGACGACGCCGCGACGCGGGTCGTCATCGTCACCGGGGCGCCGCCGGTGTTCTCGGCCGGCGCCGACGCCGGGCTCAAGAGCAGCATGTCGGCCGAGGAGCGCCGCAGCGCGATGGCCGGGCGCAAGAGCCAGTTCCGGCGCCTCTTCGAGCGCGCCAACACGGTGCTCGAGGGCCTCGAGCAGACGACGATCGCCGCGATCAACGGCCACGCCGTCGGCGGCGGCTGGGGTCTCACGCTGGCCTGCGACTTCCGCATCGCGGCGGCCGAGGCCCAGCTCTGGATCCCCGAGGTCGATCTCGGTGTGCCGCTGGGCGTGGCCTCGACCACGCGCTTCGTGCGGCTGGTCGGCCCCGCGCGGGCCAAGGAAATCATCATGGACTGCCGGCGCTACTCCGCCGACGAGGCGCGGCAGTGGGGCCTGGTGAACCGCGTGGTGCCGGCCGTGGACCTGGCCAAGGCCGCGCGCGAGTACGCGGAGTTCATGGCCAGGAAGCCGTTCAAGCCGCTGGCCGAGATGAAGGCGCGCATCAACGCCATCGCCCGTGCTGGTATGCCCGAGGTGAACGCGATGACCGAAGGCTTCCTGGAGCGCTCCTGATGCTCGACGGCATCCGCGTGCTCGATCTCTCGCGGGTCATCGCCGGGCCCTACTGCGCCATGATGCTGGCCGACCTCGGCGCCGACGTCGTCAAGGTCGAGCGCCCGGGCCGCGGCGACGACATGCGCTACCTCGGCAACGGCAAGGACGGCATGAGCCTGGGCTTCGCCACGATCAACCGCAACAAGCGGGCGATCGCCGTGGACCTGCAGCATCCCGAGGGGCTGAAGATCGTCGTCGAGCTGGCGCGCCGCGCCGACGTCATCCTCGAGAACTTCGTGCCGGGCGTGGCCGAGCGCCTGGGCCTCGGCTACAAGGCGCTGAGCGCGGCGAACCCCGCCGTCGTCTACGCCTCGGTGAGCGGGTACGGACAGGACGGGCCGTACGCCCGGCGGCCCGGCTACAACACGATCGCCATGGGCATGAGCGGCCTGATGGCGCTGACGGGCCAGCCGGGCGACCCTCCCACGCGTCCCGGCGGCTCGATCTCCGACGTGGCCGCGTCCTACATCGCGTTCGGCGCGGTGTGCGCCGCCCTCGTCCAGCGCTTCCGTACGGGCCGGGGCGAGCACGTCGACGTGAGTCTGCTCGCCTCCAGCGTCGCGCTGCTCCCCGATCCCTCCGCGCACTACTTCTCCTCCGGCGTCGTCCCCAAGCGCGTGGGCAATCGCAATCCCAACGTGACGCCGGCCGAGGCGTTCAAGGCGAGCGATGGCTTCATCAACGTCGTCATCCTCAATCCCGAGCAGTACGAGAAGTTCTGCCGGGCGCTCGGCGACGAGGGGTTGGTCAGCGAGCCCCGCTTCGCCACCAACGAGGCGCGCGTGGCCAATCATCCCGACTTCAAGGCACGCATCGAGGCGGCGATGGCCAGACGGACCGTGAACGAATGGGTCGAGCGCCTGGTCGGCGTCGGCATCGCGGCCGGGCCCATCTACGAGTTCGATCAGGTCTTCGAGGACCCGCAGATCCGGCACATGGGAATGGTTCGCGACGTCGATCAGCCGGGGCTCGGCTCCGTCCGGATGCTCGGATTTCCGTTCGCCGTTGGCGGGTCGCGACCCCCGGTGCGACGCCCGGCGCCCAGGCTAGGCGAGCACACGCGCGAGGTGCTCGGGGAGCTCGGCATTTCAGCCAGCGAGATCGACCGCTTGGCCAGCCTCGGCGCAGTCGGAATCTCAGACTAGACTACTCGTCTGTTGTTTGGTATATATCCGCCGTGGACCTTCGACGGCGGATGGAGCTTCTCACCGAGGCGGCGCTGCCGGATCGCGAGCAGGGCATGCCCAAGTACCGCCGCTCCGTTCCCGTCGGCGGGCGTCCGATCACCTCGATGGGCATCGCGCAGGCAAGGCTGCCCGGCGGCGGCTCCATCAACCTCATGCGGGTCATGCAGACCAACGCCTGCTCGCTATCGTGCGGCTACTGTCCCACCTATTGCGGCGGCAAGGTCCCGCGCGCCACGGTCAGCCCCGAGGAAATCGCCACCACGTTCATGGACGTCAACCGCAAGGGCCTCGCCCAGGGCCTGTTCCTGACCTCCGGCGTTCCGGGCCGGCCGACGCGCGCCACCGATCGCATGCTGGCGACGCTGGAGCTGCTCCGGCAGCGGGAAGGCTTCGCCGGCTACATTCACGTCAAGCTCCTGCCCGGCGCCGAGACCGCCCAGGTCGAGGCCGCCGCCCGCCTGGCCACGCGCATCTCGGTGAACCTCGAAGGCCCGACCGACGCCCACGTCCGGACGCTGGCGAAGGAGAAAGACCTCTCGGGCGATCTGCTACCGAAGCTGGAGCTGGCGGGCCGGCTGTATCGGGAGGCGCGCGAGGAGGGCGGCCCGGCTCTCCGCGGCAGCACGACCACGCAGTTCGTCGTTGGCGCCGTCGGTGAGCGCGACCGCGAGGTGCTCGGGCTCGTCGCCCGGCTCGAGCGCCAGCGGCTCCTGCACCACGCCCACTTCAGCGCCTTCCAGCCGGTCGTCGGCACACCGTTCGAGGGGTTCGCGCCCACGCCGGCGGCACGCGAGTCGCGCCTCTACCAGGCCGAGCATCTGCTGCGGGAGTACGGCTTTGGCGTCGAAGAGCTGGCGTTCGAGGCCGGCGGCAACCTGCCGCTCGATCACGACCCCAAGACCGCGTGGGCGCTCGCCCACCCCGAGCGCTTCCCGCTCGAGGTCACGCGCGCGCCGCTCGAGCTGCTGCTGCGCATCCCCGGCGTGGGACCCAAGGCCGCGCGCACGATCGTCCAGACGCGGCGGCACACGGTGATGCGCGACCTGCGTGACTTGCGGCGCATCGGCGTCGATACCGTGCGCGCCGGCTACTATCTGACGCTGCGCGGCCGGCGGCTGGCGCCGTCACCGGCGCCGCATCAGCTCCGACTCTTCGCCCCCGGCGGGCATCTCACGCAGGCGCCGTTCCGGACGCCGGTGCCCCCGTGCGCGTATCGGTGACGCAATGTTCAGCGCCGGCTGAACACCTCGCGGAGCAGGTCGGTCGTCCGCGCGGCGGGGTTGGCCCGGATCTTCGCCTCCTGCTCGCCGACCATGTGGAAGAGGCCGTCGAGGGCGCGGCCGACGACGTAGTGGTCGAGGTCGAAGGCCTCGACGTCGAGGAACGGGATCGACCTGGCGCGGCCCAGCAAATCCTGGTACTGCCGCGTGACGCCGACCTGCCCCATCGACTTCTCGACGACCGGCTTGAAGGCGGTGGTGAGGCGCGGTGTCGTCTTGCCCTTGAAGTAGTCGGTGGCGGCGGTGTTGCCGCCGTCGAGGATGTGGCGGGCGTCGTCGATCGACATGTCGCCGATGGCGTCCCAGAAGATCTGCTTGGCCCCGGGGGCGGCCTGCTCGGCCGCACGGTTCATACCGACCACCAGCTCATCCATCTGCGAGCCGTAGCCGACCAGCCGGAGGCCGCGCCCGAGCGATTGTAGCTTGTCCGGCAGCAGGATCTTGATCGCCTCGTTCTTGAGGTAGCCGTCGAGCCGCCCGGTCAGGCTCACGGCGTTGGAGGTGCCGACCTGCAGCGCTTCCTTGAGCGCCTGGCCGATCTTCACGTCGCCGAGCGAGCCCGATGCCGGCGTGCCGGGAAGCTGGGGGATCTGTGGGAACTGCTTGAAGATTCCCTCGAGCTGACCCCACGCGGGGCCAACGGCCACGACGAGGCCGAGCACGAGCACGGCGGCGATCAGGCGATGCCGACGATTCATAGCGCCTCCAGCTGTCGCGCGAGCGTCGCGCGATCGGTGGCGGGCAGATCGCACGTGTAGTTGCGGCAGACGTACGCGGTCGCCAGCCCGCCGACGGCCTCACGCCCTTGCAGGAGCGGAACGCCGGCGGAGGCCTGGCGGTCGCCCGTCACCATGCCGGCCACCACACGATTCGGCATGAATCGACCGAAGACCTCGGTGGCCAGCGGCTCCAGCCCAACATTGCCGGCGGGCGTCACGAGCGCGACCTCGACCCTCGGCCCCAGGTGGAAATCCAGCGCGCACAGGAAACGGCCAAAGCCCGAGGGATAGCGGCCGATCAGGTCGGCGACCGGCCGCAGCGCGGCCAGCGCGCGCGACTCGTACGTCGCCTCGCCGGTCAGCACCGCCAGGCGCAGCAGCGTCTCGATCGCCACCGACGTCCCCGACGGTACGGCGTTGTCGAACAGGTTGCGGGGCCGGACGATCAGCCGCTCGTGGTCGTGGCCGGTGTCGTAGAACCCTTCGAGGGTGTCGTCCCAGAACAGGCCCAGCATGTCGTCGGCCAATCCGCGCGCCGCGTCGAGCCAGCGCCGCTCGAACGTCGCCTCGTAGACGTCCACGAGCGCGGCGGCCACCATCGCGTAGTCCTCGAGGTAGCCCTTGAGCCGCGCCTGTCCGGCCTTCCAGGTCCGCAGCAGCCGTCCGTCGCGGCGCATCGAGTCGAGCAGGAACTCCGCGTTGCGCACGGCTGCCTGCACGTAGTCGGTGCGGCCGAGTGCGCGGCCCGCCTCGGCCAGCGCGCGGCAGGCCAGCCCGTTCCAGCCCGCCAGCACCTTGTCGTCGCGGCCCGGCCGCACGCGCTTGGCCCGGGCCTCGAGCAGCCGGCGGCGCAGCGGGGCGATCGACTCGGGATCGGGCTCGCCGGCCAGGAACAGGTTGCTCTTGCCCTCGAAGTTGGGGCCGCGATCCACACCCCAGTACCCGAGCGCCCGGTCGGCGTCGGCGCCCAGCACCGCGCGGATCTCCTCCGCCGTCCACACGTAGAACTTGCCCTCGTGGCCCTCGGAGTCGGCGTCCTCGGCGGAGTAGAAGCCGCCGGCGGAATCGGTCATGTCGCGCAGCAGGTAGTCGAGCGTCTCCTCGCACACGCGCCGGCACTCGGGATCACCGAGGGCGAGCCAGGCGTGCAGGTAGAGCGAGGCGAGCTGGGCGTTGTCGTAGAGCATCTTCTCGAAGTGCGGGATCATCCAGTGGGCGTCCACCGAGTACCGGGCGAAGCCGCCGCCAAGCTGGTCGTACATGCCGCCGCGGGCCATGCGCACCAGCGTGGTGTGAACCATCCGCTGCGCGTACGGGTTGGCGCTGCGCTTGAAGAAGCGCAGCACGAACTCCCAGATCATCGGCTGCGGAAACTTCGGGGCGCCGCCGAGCCCGCCCCACTCCTCGTCGAACTGCGAGGAGAGGCCCTGGAACGCGGTGAAGAGCAGCTCGTCGGTCAGCAGCGTCGTCGATCGCCGCAGTCGATCGCCCTGGCCGAGCGACTCCGCCAGCGCGCGGCCGGACTGCATGACCTCCGCCCGGCGCGAGCGCCAGGCATCCGCGATGGCGGACAGCAGCTTGGGAAAGCCCGGCAGGCCGTGGCGGTCCTCCGGCGGGAAGTAGGTGCCGCCGTAGAACGGCGTGCCGTCGGGTGCCAGGAAGACCGTCATCGGCCAGCCGCCGTGGCCGGTCATCGACTGCACCGCCTGCATGTAGATGTGGTCGACGTCCGGCCGCTCCTCGCGGTCGACCTTCACGCTGACAAAGCCCTCGTTCATGATCGCGGCGATGGCCGGGTTCTCGAACGACTCGCGCTCCATCACGTGACACCAGTGGCACGCCGAGTAGCCCACCGAGAGCAACACGGGCTTGTCCTCGGCGCGGGCGCGGGCGAACGCCTCCTCGCCCCACGGGTACCAGTCCACCGGGTTGTGGGCGTGCTGGAGCAGATAGGGGCTCGTCTCACGGGCCAGGCGGTTGTCGCTCACGGCACTCTCTTCGTCAGTGAGGCTCAGCGGGTGAAGGGCAACGCGCTCACGGTGGCCGGCACCACGCGATCACCCACGCGGACACCGACCGCCGTCCCGGGCTCGGCGTGCTGGCGGCGAATCATCGCGAGCGCGACCGGACGG
>JBGPZN010000232.1:0-5750 GCA_041493815.1 Methylomirabilia bacterium | reverse complement strand
CTGCCGCCGTTCGTCACGCCGGTCGGCGTCTTCTGGGATCACAAGGCCGGTCACGTGAAGGCGGTGGCGGAGGCGTGCGGGCTGCGCGCCCTGCAGTTCCACGGCGACGAGACGCCCGAAGACCTGGCCGGCTACGCGCTGCCGGTCATCAAGACGATCAAGCTGCCGCCCGTCTCGACGATCGACGGCCTGCCCGAGTATCAGATCGGCGGCTTCATCGACGCGCTGTACTTCCGGAACGTCGCCTCCGCGCTGCTGCTCGACACCACGGCGCGCTGGAGCGAGGGCGAGGTGCGCGCGACGCTGGCCTGGCAGCGCATCCGCATGATGGGCGGCCGGCACGATCACCGCATGCACATCATCCTGTCGGGCGGCCTCACGCCCGAGAACGTGGCGGAGGCCGTGGGCATCGTGCGACCGCACGCGGTGGACGTGAACTCCGGCGTGGAGGCCCGGCCCGGCAAGAAGGATCCCGACAAGGTCCGGCGGTTCGTGGCCGCGGCGAAGGGCGCGTGATGGCGCGGCTGCCCGACGCCCAGGGCCACTTCGGCCGCTTCGGCGGCCGCTTCGTGCCGGAGACGTTGATGGCGCCGCTCATCGAGCTGGAGAAGGCGTACGCGGCGGCGCGGCGCGACCGAAAATTCCAGTCGCGGCTCAACGCGCTGCTGGCCGACTACGCCGGCCGTCCCACCCCGCTCTACTTCGCCGAGCGCCTGAGCGAGCAGGGCGGCGGCGCCCGCATCTGGCTCAAGCGCGAGGATCTCTGCCACACCGGCGCCCACAAGATCAACAACGTGCTGGGCCAGGCGCTGCTGGCCGCGCGCATGGGCAAGCGTCGCGTCATCGCCGAGACCGGCGCCGGCCAGCACGGCGTGGCCAGCGCCACCGCCGCCGCGCTGCTCGGTCTCGAGTGCGAGGTCTACATGGGCGCCGAGGACGTCGAGCGCCAGGCGCTCAACGTCTTCCGCATGAAGCTGCTCGGCGCCCGCGTGATCCCGGTGGAGGCGGGCAGCCGCACGCTCAAGGACGCGATCAACGAGGCGCTGCGCGACTGGGTGACGAACGTGCGCACGACGTACTACCTGCTCGGCTCCGCGCTCGGCCCGCACCCCTATCCGATGATGGTGCGCGACTTCCACGCCGTGATCGGCAAGGAGGCGCGGCGCCAGGCCCGGCGCGCGCTCGGGCGGCTGCCCGACGTCGTGATGGCCTGCGTCGGCGGCGGCTCCAACGCGATCGGCCTGTTCCATGCCTTCATCGGCGACCGGCGGGTCCGCATCGTGGGCGTGGAGCCGGGCGGGGCGGGGATCGCCACCGGCAAGCACGGCGCCTCGATGACGGCCGGCCACGTCGGCGTGCTGCACGGCTGCATGAGCTACCTGCTGCAGAACGACGACGGCCAGATCGCCGTCGCGCACTCCATCTCGGCCGGCCTCGACTATCCCGGCGTCGGGCCCGAGCACGCGTACTACCGCGACGCCGGCCGCTTCGAGTTCGTCTCGATCACCGACGAGGAGGCGCTGGGGGGCTTCCAGGCGCTCACGCGGCTGGAGGGCATCATGCCGGCGCTCGAGTCGGCGCACGCGGTGGCCCACGCCATGCGGCTGGCCAAGACGCTGCCGCGCTCCAAGACGATCGTGGTGGGGCTGTCGGGGCGCGGCGACAAGGACGTCCACATCGTGGCCACGGCGCTCGGCAAGAGGATCGAATGAGAGCGCAGCCACCCGCGCCAACCTCCCGCATCGGGGCGACGTTCGAGCGGTTGCGCGGGCGGGGCGAGCGAGCCCTGGTGGCCTATCTCATGGCCGGCGATCCCTCGCTGGCCGCCACGGAGCGGCTGGTGATCGAGGCCGAGCGGCGCGGCGCCGACGTGATCGAGCTCGGCGTGCCGTTCTCGGATCCGCTCGCCGACGGCCCCGTGATCCAGCGGGCCGGCGTGCGCGCGCTGGCCGCGGGCACGAGCCTGCCGCGCGTGCTGGAGATGGTCGCCACGCTGCGGGCGCGGGTCCGGCTGCCGCTGGTGCTGTTCACGTACTACAACCCCGTGCTGGCCTTCGGCCTCAAGGCCTTCGCGCGGACGGCCGTCGACGCCGGCGCCGACGGGGTGATCGTGCCCGACTTGCCGCCCGAGGAGAGCGAGCCGCTACGCGCGGAGGCCGAGCCGGCCGGCCTGGACCTGATCCACCTGGTGGCGCCGACCTCGACGCCAGCCCGCGTGAAGGCCATCGCGCGGCGCAGCCGCGGCTTCATCTACGTGGTGTCGCTCACGGGCGTGACCGGCGAGCGGCGCGAGCTGCCCAAGGACCTCGACGCGCAGGTCCGGACGCTGCGGCTGGTGACGACCAAGCCGGTGTGCGTGGGCTTCGGCGTGTCCACGCCCGAGCAGGTGGCGGCGGTCGGGCGCATCGCCGACGGCGTCGTCGTCGGCTCGGCCATCGTCCGCGCCATCGAGCAGCACGCCGGCACCTCCGCCCTCGTCGACAAGCTCGGCGACTTCATCGCCTCGCTGAAGCAGCCCCTGCGGGTGGAGTGATGGCCGCCTGGTTCAAGCGGCAGGAGACTCAGGGGACGCCCAAGAAGGTGGTGATCGCCGAGGGGCTCTGGATCAAGTGCGAGTCGTGCAAGGAGATCATGTACCGCGCCGAGGTGGAGCGGGCCGGGCGCGTGTGCCCCAAGTGCCACTACTGCTTCCGCATCTCCTCGCGCGAGCGCATCGGGCTGCTGGCCGACGGCGGGAGCTTCGAGGAATACCACGCCGCGCTGTCCAGCATCGATCCCCTCGGCTTCAAGGACACGAAGCGGTATCGCGACCGCCTCCGCAGCGCCAAGCAGAAGACGTCGATGCAAGAAGCCGTCGTCACCGGCCTCGCCCGCATCGGCGGCTATCCGGCGATGCTGTGCGTCTTCGAGTTCGCGTTCCTCGGTGGCAGCATGGGCTCGGTGGTGGGCGAGAAGCTGACGCGCTCGATAGAAATGGCCATCGACAAGCACGTGCCGGTGATCATCGTGTCCGCCTCCGGCGGCGCCCGCATGCAGGAGGGCATCCTGTCGCTGATGCAGATGGCGAAGACGTCGTCGGCGCTGCAGCGGCTGGCCGAGGCCCGGCTGCCCTACCTGTCCGTGCTGACCGATCCGACCACCGGCGGCGTCACCGCCAGCTTCGCCATGCTCGGCGACGTCATCCTCGCCGAGCCGCGCGCGCTCATCGGCTTCGCCGGCCCCCGCGTGATCGCCGAGACGATCCGCCAGCCGCTGCCCGAGGGCTTCCAGCGCTCCGAGTTCCTCCTCGAGCACGGCCAGCTCGACCTCATCGTCGAGCGTCGCGAGCTCAAGGACACCCTCCGCAAGCTCCTCGCCTTCTTCGCTGACCAGCCCACACCGCCGGCATGACGTATGCCGAGGCCGTCGCCCGGCTCCTCGCCCTGCGCGGCGGCGAGTACGCCGGGATGCGCCCGGGCCTCGAGCGAATCGAGGCACTGCTGGCGGCGCTCGACCATCCCGAGCGGGCCTACCCCCTGGCCCAGGTCGGCGGCACCAACGGCAAGGGCTCCACGGCGGCGATGCTGGCGGCGATGCTGCGCGCCGAGGGCCGCCGCGTCGGCCTCTACACCTCGCCGCACCTCGTGTCCTTCCGCGAGCGCATCCGGGTGGACGGCGAGGCGATCGCCGAGGACGCGGTGGTCGACGGCGTCGAGGCGCTCGGCACGCTGATCGCCCGGGAGGACGCGACGGTCTTCGAGGCGACCACGGCGCTGGCGTTCGATCACTTCGCGCGGGAGCGGGTGGACATCGCCGTGCTCGAGGTCGGCCTCGGTGGGCGGGTGGACTCCACGACGGTCGGCCGCCCGGTCGTGGCCGTGCTCGGGCCCATCGACTTCGACCACCGCGAGTTCCTCGGCGACACGCTCACGGCCATCGCCACCGAGAAGGCCGCCATCTTCCGATCGGGCATCGCCATCTCGGCCGCGCAGCCGCCCGAGGCCGCCGCCGTCGTCCTCGAGCACGTCGCGCGCGCCGGCGTGCCCCTGCTGATGGAGGGCCGCGACCTCACCGTCACGCTCCGGGCGCGAAGCCTCGACGGGCAGCGCATCGCCTGCGCGGGCCCGGGCTGGCGACTCGACGACCTGCGGCTGGGCCTGCTCGGCGCCTACCAGCCCGGCAACGCCCTGCTGGCGGTCACCGCCGCACGCGTGCTCGACGTGGGCGAGCGCGCGATCCGCGACGGGCTGGCGCGGGCGCGCTGGCCCGGGCGCTTCGACGTGCGGCGTCGCGCGGGCGGCTGGCTCGTGCTGGACGGCGCCCACAACCCGGCCGGCGCCCGGGCGCTGGCCGCCTCGCTCGGAGCCTACTTCGGCGACACGCCGATGACCCTGATCTTTGGCGTCCTGCGCGACAAGGACGCTGCTGGTATCCTGCAGCCGCTGCTTGGCCGGGCGCGGCGCGTGATCCTGACGGCGTCGGCGAGTCCACGGGCGGCGGCGCCCGCCGACCTTCGCGCGCTCGTGCCGGCCTCGCTGCCGGTCGAGGTCGCGCCGACGGTCGCCGAGGCGCTCGCGCTCGCCGAGGCGGGGCCGGCCGCGCCACTGGTGTGCGTCGCGGGCTCGCTGGCCCTCGTGGGCGCGGCGCTTGGACATCTCGACGGAGGCGATAAACCTTGCCCGGTCGAAAATGCGGCTGATAGCATTGGGCCGCTTTAGTGACGAGGGTGTTCGAGACACGTTGAGAATGTCACTGCGCGTCTGCCTGCTCGTGGCCGTCCTGCTCGGGACGGCCGCGCTGCCGTCGGCGACCAGCGCCCAGGCCCCCCCGGTGCCCGTCGTCGTGCCGACCGTCGGCGGCGACGTCTCGGTGCTGGCTGACCGGCTCGAAGAGGTCGGGCCCGAGCGTCTGCTGGTGGCCACCGGCAACGTCGAGATCACGCGGGGCAACTCGCGGCTGATCGCCGATCGCGTCGAGATCAATCGCGACACCGGCGACGCCGTGGCCCAGGGCCGCGTCGTGTTCTACGACGGCGAGGATCAGCTCACCGGACGGCGCATCGACTACAACCTCAAGACGGGCACCGGCGTCGTCTACGAGTCCGAGGCGCGGGTGGCGCCGTACTACCGGATCGGCGGCGAGCGCATGGACCGGCTGGGCGAGAGCGTGTACCACATCCAGCGCGGCGTGTTCACGACCTGCCAGGACGATCCGCCGACGTGGGCGGTGAAGTTCGGCTCGGCGACCGCCGACCTGGAGGACTTCGTCTACGGGACCAACGCGTCGTTCTGGGTGAAGGACATCCCCCTGATCCCCTTCTTCCCGTTCTTCGCCGCCGCCATCCGGCGCGAGCGCCAGACCGGCTTCCTGTTCCCCAAGTTCGGCACCTCCAGCAGCAAGGGCTTCCACGTCGAGCTGCCCTTCTACTGGGCGATCTCCGACAGCGCCGACGCCACCATCGCGCCGATCACGTACACCGAGCGGGGCTTCGGCGTCAGCGCCGAGCATCGCTACGTGCTGTCAGGCGAGCAGCGCGGCAGCGCCTCCGGATTTCTGCTGCAGGAGACACAGCGCAACGACACCAGCCGGGGCGTGGGCAGCGTGCGCCACGACTGGACCATCGCGCCGGGCCTGTCGCTCAAGGTCGACGTCAACGCCGTCACCGACGACCGGGTGCTGAGCGAGTACGGCGACCGCCTGCAGCAGCGCAGCGCCCAGCGGGTGGAGTCGAACGTCTTCCTGACCCGCTCGTGGGAGTCCTGGAACTTCGT
>JBGPZN010000451.1:0-3221 GCA_041493815.1 Methylomirabilia bacterium | reverse complement strand
GGCTCCGTGAAGGGTGGGCTGAGCTCCATCAAGATGCGGCAGTGACGATGTAAGGTCAGGCGCCACCCGTGCCCGCGGGACGTGTGACGCCTGACCCCCTCGCCCTGGCGCGCGCGCTGCAGCGCCTGCGTCGCGATCTCGTCGGCGTCCGTACCATCGGCGTCACCGGCACCAAGGGCAAGACCTCCACCACCGCGTTCATCGCTCAGCTGATGGAGGCGGGCGGGCCCCGAACGGCGGTGTCCACGACCGAGTCCGCCCGGATCGGCAGCCGGAGCGTCGAGGCGTGTGAGCACCTCGCGGACTTCTGCGCGTTCGTGGCCCGGTGTCGCCGCGCCCGCATCGAGTGCCTCGTCGTCGAGCTGTGCTCCTCCGCCCTGCGGTGGGACGTGCATCGGGGGCTCGACCTGGACGCCGCCGTGCTGACCAACATCGGCACCGATCACATCTCCGACCACGGCAACATTCGCAACTACGTGGCGGTGAAGCGACGCATGTTCCGCGACCTGAGCGCGGGACCGGCCAGCCCCACGCCGGTCGCGATCGTGAACGCCGACGACGCCTGGGCCACCGACTTCGGGAACAGCCTCGCGCCCGGTGTGCGGCGGGGCACCTTCAGCCTCCGCGCGCGCCGGGCCGCGGACGTCGCGCAGCCGCGACTCCGGGCCGCCGACATCGCCCACGGCGCCGACGGCACGGCCTTCACGATTCATGGCCTGGTCGATGACCCCCTGTCCTGCCGCACGCGATTGCACGGCGACTTCAACGTGGCCAACGTCCTGGCCGCCATCGCGTGTACGGTGGCTCTCGGCGGCGACGCGCGCCAGACGGTCGCCGCCGCCGGCGCGCTGGTGCCGCCCCCCGGGCGCTTCACGATCGTCGCCGCCGCCTCCGGCGACGCCCCGGCCGTCGTCGTCGACTACGCGCACACGCCGGAGAGCCTCGGCTGCGCGCTGGCGGCGGCGCGCGATCTCTCCCCGGGTGGCCGCGTCCACGCCGTGTTCGGCTGCGGTGGCGACTGCTACAAGGGCAAGCGTCCGTTGATGGGCGCCATCGCCGCGCGCGAGGCCGACGTGATCATCGTGACCAGCGACAACCCGCGCACCGAGGATCCTCGGGCCATCGCCCGGGCGATTCTGAGCGGCATCCCCGCGGCCCGACGTCGACGCGTCCGCGTCGAGCTCGATCGCGCGCGGGCGATCCACCAGGCGGTCGCCGAGGCCAATGCGGGAGACGTCGTCGCGCTCCTCGGCAAGGGCGCCGAGCGTACCCAGGAGATCGACGGCACCACGCATCCCTTCTCGGATGCCCGGGTCGCGCGGAGAGCGCTCGACCGCCGCCGCCGCTAGAATCCCCACGACTGCAGGACACGCGGGCCTGCGCTCACTCCCCGGCACTGTCGGACCCTCGGGCCGACGTCAGACGACTGGACGTGGAGGGTGCCATGGCTGAGATCCGCTGGGCGGTACCGACCCATGCCTGACCTGACCTATCGCTCGCCGAAGACCGAGGTGCGGGAGAGCCCCATTCATGGCCGGGGCCTCTTCGCGAAGCACGCGATCGCGACGGGGGAGATCGTCGCCGTCAAGGGCGGCCATATCCTCACGAAGGCGGCGTGGACGGCACTGGAGCGTGAGCTCGGCGCCGCCGACATCCAGGTCGCGGACGACCTCTTCATCGCGCCGGTGCGGCAGGATCAACGACACGGAGGGATGCTGTACACCAACCACTCGTGTGATCCCAACCTGGCGATCCAGGGGCAGATCGTCCTCGTCGCGATGAAGGATATCGCCGCGGGTGAAGAGCTGACCATCGACTGGGCGACGACCGACGACGTGGACTATGCGATGCAATGCACGTGCGCGAGCCCGCGCTGCCGCGGTACCGTCACCGGCAAGGACTGGATGAAGCGCGAGCTGCAGGAGAAGTACAGGGGATGGTTCTGCTGGTTTCTCCAGCGCAAGATCGACGCGTTGCGGTGACACGGCTGGCTCCGGCCCGGTGGCCCTTCCTCACGGCCGAGTGGCGCCACCTCGTGATCTTGAACTACGACGTCGAGCGGGCCGTACTGCGACCGCTGGTGCCGGCCGGCACGGCGCTGGATCTGTGGCAGGATCGGGCGCTGGTCAGCGTCGTCGGCTTCAAGTTCCTGAACACCAGGGTACTTGGTGTGGCGGTCCCGTTTCACCGGAACTTCGAGGAGGTGAACCTGCGCTTCTACGTCCGGCGCGACGTGCCCGGAGCCGACGCGCGCCGTGGCGTCGTGTTCGTGCGCGAGCTCGTGCCACGCGCGGCGATTGCGAGCCTGGCGCGCCTGGCGTACAACGAGCCCTACCGCGCCGTCCCGATGCGAAGCGTCGTCCCCGCCGCGCGGGTCGACGCGCCGGGGCGGGTCACGTACGAATGGCGCACCGGCGCGGCCTGGCAGCGTCTGGCGGCCACGGCGACCGGAGCGCCGGCCGTGCCCGAGCCGGAGTCGGAGGCCACATTCATCACCGAGCACCACTGGGGCTACACGCGCCAGCGGGACGGCTCCACGGTCGAGTACGAGGTCACGCACCCGGTGTGGCGCGTGTGGTCGGCCACGGATCCGGTTCTCGCCGCCGACGTGGTCGAGCTGTACGGCCGGGCGTTCGCCCCGGCCCTCGCGCGCCCGCCGGTCTCGGCCCTGATCGCCGAGGGCTCGCCGGTCGCCGTCTATCCGCCTCGCCGGCTGGCCTGACGCGAATGTCACGGCTCGCACACGCAGCCTCGCGGCGGCTGCTCTCCTCGGCGCCAGGTGATCGCGTTCCTGACCGCCCACGGGCTGATCTCCGCGAGCTCGAGCCGATGACGAGATCGCCGGCGGCGCCGCGGGTGCGTCTGGCGAAGCCTTCGGGGAGGTGGCTGCGCGCGTTCGTCGAGGCGGTGCGCCGGAGTCGAAAGCTCCATGCTCCCTGGGTCTCGCCCCCGGCCAGCCCGGCCGCCTATCGCGCATATCTGCGGCGCCTGCGGGGGGCGAGCCACGCCGGCTATCTCATATGCATGCGCGGCTCGGGCGAGCTGGTCGGCGTCGTGAACATCAGCGAGATCGTCCACGGGGCCTTTCGGAGCGGATATCTCGGCTACTACGCGTTCACTCCGCACGCACGCCAGGGTCATTCAGGAGGACCAGCTCGTGAGCCGCGCCTACATCGACTTGCTACAATCCAGGTGAGGGAGACGACGATGCGCGAGCCGTT
>JBGPZN010000409.1:0-3584 GCA_041493815.1 Methylomirabilia bacterium | reverse complement strand
GCCGGCGCTCGGGGCGTAGACGCGCGCCGGAATCGCGCCGGCCGGCCCCGGGATGCGGATGTCCTCGATGCGCGGCAACGCCGGCGCCGGCTCGTCCATCAGCGTCACCATCGTGCGGAGCTGCTGGCGCAGCTCGGGCAACGGCGGGAAATAGCCCGACACGCGGATGGACTTGACGAACTCGCCGACGATCTGGGCCTTGGGATCCATCGTGCGGCTCCCCAGGCGGATGCGGTGGCCGTCGAGGAAGCGGAGCGCGTCCTCCTCGCTCATGGCCGTGTGAGACAGCTCCAGCGCTGGATGCGTACGCGGCTCGCTCATGCCGACGCTCCTCCCGCCCGGGATTGTACCGGGGATGCGATGAGCCCGGCCAGCGTCATCCAGGGCCGAGGGGCCCCACAAGGCGCCCCCCGGCTCCGGACGGAGGCGTTGAGCACTGGTCGCGGTTGCCGTATGGTGGCGACAGTCATGAAGGCGCCACCACTTCCTCTCCGGCGGATGTCGCGGGTCCGATACGATCGCCACCGCCGTGGCGCTCGTGCGCGTCGCGCTCGAGAAGGCGTTCGGCCGCTCCTACTACGTGCGCGAGGAGAAGCCGATCGCCCTCGACGCGCGGTCAGAGCCCGAGCCCGACGTCGTCGTTGTGCCGGGCCGACCCCGCGACTTCCGGGACGCCCATCCCTCGCGGCCCGTGCTGGTGGTCGAGGTCGCCGAGACGTCGCTCGCGCTCGACCGGCTGCGCAAGGGCGGCCTGTACGCGCGAGCGGGAATCGCCGACTACTGGATGGTCAACCTGATCGACGAGGTGCTGGAGGTCTATCGTGAGCCGGCGCGCGCCCCATCGGGCCGCGGCGACTGGACGTACGACTCCGTCCGTCTGCTCCGGCGCAACGCCGTCGTCACGCCGCTCGCCGCACCCCGAGCCCGTATCCGGGTCGGCGCGCTGCTGCCGTGAGGAGTTGAGATGAAGATCCGCATCGGCGTGGGGGCCGCAGGCGCGTCGGCAACGCCGGCCGCGCTGGCCGAGCTCGTCACCGGGCTCGATGACCTGGGGTTCGACTCGCTGTGGCTCTCGGAGGTGCTGACCGGGCCCGTGCTCGATCCCGCCGTGGGCCTCGCGTGGGCGGCCGCGAGCAATCCGCGGCTGAAGCTGGGAACCACGATGCTGTTGCCGGGACGCAACGTGCTGCGCCTCGCCAAGCAGCTCGCGAGCCTGGACGTGCTGTGCAACGGGCGGCTGCTGGTGACGCTGGTGCCCGGGCTCACCTACCCTCCCGAGCGCGAGGCCATCGGCGTCGACCCCAAACGCCGCGGCGCGTTCATCGACGAGGCGTTGCCGCTCCTGCGGCGCCTGTGGGCGGGCGAGACGGTGAGCCACGAGGGCGCCACCGGCAGCTTGCATGACGTCAAGCTCTCGCCGCTGCCGGTGCAGCAGCCGCTCGAAGTGTGGCTGGGCGGCACGGTGCCCGCCGCCCTCGAACGCTGTGGTCGGCTGTCCGACGGGTGGCTGCCTTCGCTGTGCACGCCGGAGGAAGCAGCGGCGGGACGCGTCGCGATCGACGAGGCGGCGGCCCGGGCCGGGCGCTCGATCAGTCGCGAGCACTTCGGCGTGAGCATCGGCTACGCCCGTGAGCCCATCGACCCGGCCACGGCGCGCACGATGACCGCCCGGCGCCCCCGCGCCCACGAGCTCACGCCGGTGGGGTTGCCGGCGTTGCGTCAGCTCATTGAGCGCTTCATCGTCGTCGGCTTCTCCAAGTTCGTCGTGCGCCCGGTGGCCGCGCCGGCGTCCTGGCGCGCCGAGCTCGAGGCCCTGTCCGCGGCGGTGGGCGACCTTCAGACCTGACGATCCAGTCGTTCACTATTTCTCGGCGCGCCCGGGCAGCGGGATCTGCATGAGCAGGTTACCTCCCGTTCCGGTGACGAACTGGGGCAGGCGGCCATCCCACTTGGCGAGGTACTGCTGCTGGATCATGACGGGTGTGAGGGACTGGGTGACCTTGGCGTTGTACTCCGACTCGGCGGCGGCCCGCAGGCGGGTGGCGGCGGCTTCACCTTCGGCCCGGGCCTGCACGGCCGCGCCTTCACCGCGCTCCTTGGCGACCTTGGACTCGGCCTCACGCTTGGCCTGGTCGACCTCGTAGCGCTTCTGCTCGGCCACCTGCTGGGCGATCTGCTTTCGCTCCACCGCCAGCTCGAAATCCTTGTCGAAGCGGATGTCCTTGATGGAGACCTCGGTCACCTGGATGCCGTACTTGGCGAGCCACTTGGTCAAGCCGTCCTGGACGTCCGATTTGATCTTCGGACGCTGCTGCAGGATGTCGTTGGCGGCGTGAATCGCCGTCTGCGCTTTCAAGACCTCCGCCGCCGCCGGATCGATGATCGACTGCTCGTACCGGAGCCCGACCGTCCGGTAGACCTCCGGTGCCTTCTCGCCGATCAGCCGGAAGTTGAGGGCCATCACCGCGTGGACGGCCTGGATGTCCACTGACGCGGCGTCATACTTCGCTTCGTGCTTCTGCACGCGCGTGTTCATCTGGATCACGTCCTTGTACGGCAGCACCACATGCAGACCGTTGTAGAGGGGATCCCTCTCCACATTGCCGAAGACGGTCACCACGCCGACGTGCCCCGAGTCGACGACGACGAAGCTCGACAAGAGGATGACGAGCAAACCGAACACGACGCCCGCCCCCTGAACGATGCGGCCGATGGTGAGCAGCGGTATCTGTCGCCTGCCCACGTCGTGCACCTGGGCCGCCATCGACATCAGCACCCTCCCGACGACGAGCCCGCCGACGATCAGCAGCCCCGCGAAGATCAACTTGCTCATGGCTTCCTCCAAGGCAGCGGTCGACTATCAGAGCTGCGCGCCTATGAACTCCCGCATCAGCGCGATGGCCTTGTCGGTGTCCGCGCTGGCGTTCCCGATGAAGCCGTGGCGGGCTCCGGGAAAGTGCGTCCGCTCGATCCGCCCCCCGGCCTGGCGATAGGCGACGATCAGCGCCTCCGTGATGGCGGCGGGCACGTTGTCGTCGAGCCCGGGCTGGGCGACCCAGGCGGGCGGCAGCGCGCGCGCCTCGCCGGCCGACACCACGCGCGTGACACTGGCCTCGGCCATCGCGGCCTCGTCGGCAAAATAGCCGTGATGCGCGTCGATCAATCGCTTCGCCTGGAACCCGGACGGCTGCGGCGGCTCGTCCTTGCGCGAGAGCACGTAGCGGTACCGGGCCAGCGGGTCGGCGACAGGATAGAGCGCGAGCACGAAGGCAACCGGGTCGGCGGCGGGGCCCGCGCCGAGCGAGCCGTCGGGCAGCACGATCGGGGTGCCGGCGTGCTCGGCGGCGCCCGGCTTCACCGCCTGCAGGAGTGCCAGCTGCCCCCCGCTGGAGCTGCCCACGATCGCCACGCGCCGGGGATCGACGCCGAGGCGGGCCGCGTGCGCGCGCACGTAGCGCACCCCGGCCGCGACGTCGGCGCTGGCGGCGGGATGCTTGTGGTCGGGACCCTGGCGGAAGTCCAGCGAGACCACGACCAGGCCGCTGGCGGCCAAGGCCCGGCCATGGACGGCGCCGCTGGTCCGG
>JBGPZN010000359.1:0-3994 GCA_041493815.1 Methylomirabilia bacterium | reverse complement strand
GGCCTCGGCCGACTGGATGCCGCGCAACCTCGATCGCCGCGTCGAGATCGCCTTCCCCGTGCTCGATCCCTCGCTGCAGCTTCAGGTGCGCCAGATTCTCGAGATCCAGCTCGCCGACACGGTCAAGGCGCGCCGGCTCCTCGGCGACGGCTCCTCGGTGCGCGCGCCCGCCGACGGCCATCCTCCCCTACGCTCGCAGGAGCGACTCTACGAGTTGACGGCTCCCGGGGGTCCGCTCGCGTAGAATTCCGTCATGTCCGACGATTCCGTGCGGCGCCGGCTTGCCTGGGCCGGCGCCTGGCTGTTCGCCGTCGGGATGATCACCGGGGTGTGGGCCGCGGTCGTGATCACCGGGAAGGTCACCGTCGAGCTCCCGCGTCTGGCCCTGGCCGCCCACCTCAACGCGCTGCTCGGCGGGCTGTGGATGATCGCCGTCGCCGCGACCCTGGACATGCTGCGCTACGGCGAGACGGGCCGCCGGCGCCTGGCCTGGGTGGTGACGATTCCCGCGTGGGGCAACTGGCTCATCACGCTGATCGCCTCGGTGCTGGGCGTGACCGGGTTGGAGTACACCCGCGGTGACCCCGCCAACAACGCGGTGGCCGCGCTGCTGCACTCGGTGGTCGTGCTGCCGTCGCTGGTCGGAGCGGCAGCGTGGGCGTGGGGTCTGGGCGGGCGGCGCTGACCGGCCGTCAGGGGGCGGGGCGCAGCGACTGACGGGCGCGCTCGACCGCGCCCTGCACGCGACTCAGCTCGGTTCCGGTCAGGTCGCGCAGCTCGGCGGCCAGGCTCAGCAGCAGGTCGACGCCGCCCAGCGCGGCGGCGGTGGCGTCGGCGCGGCCTCCCGACGCCGCCGCGCGCGCCGCGGACAGCACCGCCTCCTCGAGCCGCGCGCCGGTGGAGGCGCGCGAGGCGGGGCTCATGCCGCGCACGGCCTGGAACACGGTGAGGGCGAGGGTGCGGAACGCGTCGCCGGACGCCGGCGTCGCCGACGCCGAGCCGCCGCCGCTCTGGGCCAGGCCCGCCATGATGGCGCGCTCGAGATAGACGAAGTCGAAGGGCTTGGCGACGTAGTCGAGCGCGCCGAGCTTCAGGGTCTCCCGCGCCAGGGCGACGTCCTCGTTGGCCGTCACCATGATGACCGACACGTCGGGAGCGACGTTGCGGATCCGCCGCAGCGTCTCCACGCCGTCCATGCCGGGCATGCGGACGTCGAGGAGGACGAGGTCGGGGGTGCTGCGCTGCACGAGGGCCAGCGCCTCTTCGCCGCCGCCGGCGCTCTCCACGCTGTAGCCCTGCTCCATGAAGTACTCGCTGAGCACCTCGCGGACGGATTGCTCGTCGTCGACGATCAGGATGCGGCCGAGACCGGCACTGGCCATGTGCTGCAAAGTGTAGCAGGATCGGCCTTCAAGGGGGAACGCCCGGCTGCGACCCCGGCACGTCGTCCTGGCGATGGTGGTGGCCGTGCTGTGGGGCGTCGCCTTCGTCGTCACCCGGATCGGCCTCGACAGCTTCTCTCCGCCCCAACTCACCGTGCTGCGCTTCGCGATCGCCGCGCTGCCGGCGCTGGTGCTCCCGCGCCCGCCGCTGGCCTGGTCGGCGCTGGTGCCGGTCGGGCTCACGCTGTTCGCCGGCCAGTTCCTGTTCCAGTTCTTCGGCATCGCCCACGGCACGCCGGTGGGGATCGCCGCCGTGGTCGTGCACGCGCAGGTGCTCGTCACGATCGTGTTCGCGGCCGCGCTGCTGGGCGAGCGGCCGACGAGGCGCCAGTGGCTCGGCTCGACGGTGGCGCTGGGCGGGCTCGCGGTGATTGCGCTCACGGTCGGCGGCGACCTCACGCCGGTGGGGCTGCTGCTCACGCTGCTGTCTCCGGTGAGCTTCGGCATCGGCAACGTCCTGCTCAAGCGTCTGGGGCCGGCCGACATGCCGGGCCTGATCGCCTGGCTCAGCCTGGTGCCGCCGCTGCCGGCGCTGGCGCTGTCCGTCGCGCTCGACGGGCCCGGCGCGCTGCCGCGCGCGCTGGCGCGTGGCCCGTGGTCGGGGCTCGCCGCGGCGCTGTTTCTCGGCCTGGTGTCGACGACCATCGCCTACGCGATCTGGGGCGGGCTCCTGCGCCGCTATCCGGCCGCGATCGTGACGCCGTTCGCGCTGCTGGTGCCCTTCGTCGGCGCCGCCGCCTCGGCGCTGGTGTTCGGCGAGCGCTTCGGGCCGCTGCGGCTGGCGGGCATGGCGCTGGTGCTGGCCGGCCTCGCCGTCATCGTGGTGCCGTCGACTACGCGGCCAGCGCGCTAGCCCCGGCCGCCGCCGCGCGCGATACTGAGCGTCGGGGAGGGACAGCGATGGACGCGGTCAAGGATGCCAGCCATCTCTACGAGGTCGAGCGTCGGGCCCGTCATGCCGAGCGGCCCGGCTTCAGGATCTCCGAGCTGCAGATCTCGCCCACGCAGCAGGTGCCGTGGCACTACCACACGAACACGCAGGACACGTTCTACGTGCTGGAGGGCGACCTCCGCGTCTTCTGCCGCGATCCCAAGGAGGAGGTCCGCCTGGCGCCGGGCCAGACCTACACCGTCCGGCCCGGCCGGCCCCACCTGGTCGTCAACGGCGGCCAGCGCTCGGCGACGTTCCTGGTCCTGCAGGGGATCGGCGACTACGACTACGTCCCGCTGACAGGCTGCTGAAAAAGCAGCCTGCGGGTTAGAGCGCGGGCAGGACCTGCTCGCCGAGCAGGCGGATCGAGCGCAGCACCGCCGCCTGGGCCATGCCCGGCCACTGTACCCGCACGATCAGCGTGGTGATCCCGAGCTGCTCGCGGTAGCGCGCGATCTCCTCGCGCACGCGGGCGGGATCGCCAAGCAAGAAGCGGTCGCGGGCGAGCTCGTCGAATCGGGCGCTCCACTGATCGTCGGCCGGCAACGCCTTGTCCTGCTCCCAGCTCCGGTAGGCTCCGTACTTCGCCTCGAGGTGCGGCCGCCCCTCGGCCAGCGCGGCGTCGAGCGTGGGCCCCACGCAGCACTCGCGGATGAGCGGCACCTCGCGCGCGGCCGGTCGCCCTTCCGCCCGCCGCGTGTCGTGGAAGAGCGCCAGCTGGCGCCGCAGCGCGGCGCCCGTCGTGTGCGGGTTCATGAGCCACGCGTCGCCGAGGCGGGCGGCTCGGAGCACGCCGGGATCGGTGTTGGCGGCCAGCCAGATGGGCGGGCGCGGGCGCTGGGCGGGCGGCATCGAGATGCGCACGTCGCGCAGCGTGAAGTGCCGGCCCTGATGGCTCACCGGCTCGCCGCCCCACAGGCGCTCGACGAGCTGCAGCGCCTCGACGAACCGCCCGACGCGCTCGCGCGGGTTCAGCCCGAGCGCGGCGTTCTCGGCGTCACGGTAGCCGAGGCCGACACCGACGATGAGGCGGCCGCCGCAGATCACATCGAGCGTGGCGAGCTGCTCGGCGAAATCCACCGGCTGGTGCAGCGGCAACAGCAGCACGCCGGTCCCGAGCGACATGCCCTCGGCCTCGGCGGCCATGCGCCCCAGCGTCGGCAGCGGCTGGAAGTACGTGAACGGCTCCGACAGGTAATGCTGACTGGCCCACACCGACGAAAATCCAACGGCCTTCGCCAGCCGCGCCTGCTCCACGTGCTCCGCAAACCGCGCGTATTGCGAATCCTCCGGTCGGTGTTGTACCGACAGTGCGAGTCCGAGCTTCATCCGGATCCTCCAACGGTTCGACGTCCGCTCAGGGCGCTCAAAACGGTCCAGATGCTAGGCGGCGAGGAGTTCCCGACTGAGACGTGGGCCGCCCACGTCGCAGGGAGGGAACGACGAGCCAACGACGCAGATGGGCCGTTTTCAGCGCCCGCGCTCAGTTCTTCACGGAGCCGGCCGTCAGGCCGGCCACGTAGTACTCGACGAAGAAGGAGTAGATGATCGCGACCGGGACCGAACCGAGCATCGCGGCGGCCATGAGCTGGCCCCAGTAGAAGACGTCGCCGCGGATCAG
>JBGPZN010000158.1:0-7711 GCA_041493815.1 Methylomirabilia bacterium | reverse complement strand
GAATCAACAACCGAACGGGCGGAGGGCCGGACCACCACTCACGCACCCACTCACGAGCCACGACGGCGCCGAGGATGACGAACGGCGCCGTCACGGCGATGGCGATCGATCTTCGCGCCCACGCCGGCATCATCCGAGCCACTCCTACTCGCTCAGTTAACCACGTACCGCGCTCCGCAGCGGCGTCCCCTGCGGCGCCGCGCCCGTGTGCTCGTCTCAGCCCGCAACTCATTGTCATTCCTGCCCGCCCGCGGGTGCCGGGGCGTCTCATGCGGTTCTACCTTTCGAGCAACGGCGCCACCGGGCCGGCCTTGCTCGCGCAGCCGACAAACGTTTGCTAGAATCCGCCCGGGCAATCGGGGCAGCCTGATTCCGCGACTCATACGTCTGGCCGGCACGGCTCGGAGGGATCTTCACATGCAGTTCCGCGCAGTTCCTTGGCAACACGATACTGTGCTCCGGAGCAACGATCTCCAGGAAGAGGACGACGACGGGTTCGAGGACGACGACGCCGAAGAGGACGACGACCTCGTCGATGACGACGCCGAGGGCGACGAGGACGACCACGCTGACGAGGTGGACGCCGAGGAGGTGGACGCCGAGGAGGAGGAGGACGACGACCTCGAGGACGATCTCGACGAGGACGACCCCGAGGATGACGATGACGACGACGACGAGATCGACGACCTCGACGACGATGACGACGACGAGGCCGAGGACGACGACAACGACAAGTAGCTCCCCTAGCGCCTAGGAGACGCGAACCATGGCACTGTTCAGTGGTGACGGCTGGCTGTTCCTGCTGCGATGGTTCCACTTCCTCGCCGGAATCACCTGGATCGGCATGCTGTACTACTTCAACTTCGTCCAGACCCCGTTCTTCGGCAGCAAGTTCGTGGCCGACAACGCCGCGGTGCGCAGCGGGATCGTCCGCGGCGGCCTCCTCGACACCGCGCTATGGTGGTTCCGGTGGGGCGCGATGTTCACGTTCATCACCGGCTGGCTCTACATCCTGCACATCGCGTTCGCCCGCTACGGCGGCCTCTACGAGTTCGCGGCGACCTCTTACGGCTGGAAGATCTTCTTCGGCGGCATGCTCGGCACCATCATGTGGGCCAACGTCTGGTTCGTCATCTGGCCGGGCCAGCAGGTCGTGATGGCCTCGGCCCAGGCGGTCGCGACCGGCGGGCAGGCCATCCCCGAGGCCGCCGCCCGCGGCGCGCGGGCCGGCGTGACGTCGCGGACCAATACCATGCTGTCCATCCCGATGCTCTTCTTCATGGGCGCGGCCTCCCACCTGGCCATGGGCAATCCCGCCACCGGCGGGGCGAAGTGGGGCGCGCTGATCCTGCTCGCCATCGTGATCATCGCCGTCGAGATCAACGCGCTGGTCGGTCCGGCGGCGCCGCCCAGCGGCGGCAAGAAGATCCTGGCCACGCTCAAGGGCACGTTCTGGGCGGGCTTCATCCTCACTGCGATCCTCTACTTCGTGCTGGCCAAGCTGTTCGGCTAGAACGCGGCGGAACACTCCAAGGGCCCGGCGCGAGTGCGCCGGGCCCTTCGTCTGTCGGCGGCGGCTATTTCAGGTAGGCGGCCAGCGCATCGACATCGCCGGCCAGCTGCGACTGGGGCGGCATCACGGCGGTCGGCCGCTTGGGCTTGTACCCGGGCGGGTAGCTCCCGCGCAGCACCTTCGCCTCCAGCAGCTCGCGCGACGAGCCCTTGACCTCGGGACCGACGGGACCCGGCTGCGACGGATCGAACGCGTGGCACGCGGTGCACTGCGAGACGTAGACCTGGCGGCCGCGCTCGGCCTCGGGGCTGAGCTTCGCGCGCTCGCAGGCGGTCAGCGCCAGCACGGTCGCGCCGGCGGCCAGCAGGCGCCCCCGCCTCACGCCAGGTCCTCGGCCAGCCGGCGCCGGGCGGCGGTGGTGAGCACCGTCCGCCCGCGGTCGCCCGGGTGGTCGGCGACCAGCGCCACCTCCGCCTCGGCGAACGCGCGGCGGGCGGCCGCCGGCAGCGCGAACCGCACGAAGTGCACCGCCGACAGCTTGCCGCGGTCCTCGTCGGAGTGGCCCGCCTCGAAGTCGCCGACGATCACGTGATCGCCGACCTGGAGCCGCACGTGGCCGCCGGTGTCGATGCCCAGCAGCGTGTCGAGCACCGGCTTGATCTGGGCGGCGTCGCCGATCTCGATGAACATCGTCGCCGCCAGCTCCGCGGCCCGCGGCAGCAGCGTGTTGTAGACCTCGATCTCGTCGGCGATCCTGTCCTCGTCGATGAGGCGCTCGGCGCGGATCATCTCCTGGATCTGGAACCACACCGTCTCGCGGTTCTCGAAGACGAACGACAGGTAGCGGCCGACGCCCACCCGGCGGTCGGCCTTGAGCGCGATGACCGCCGCCCGGCGCGCGTGGCGCACCCTCTCGTAGTCGTACAGGTTCAGGATCTCGTCGGGGCCGATGGGCCTCATGGATCGTCGAAGCCGTAGGCGTGGGCGAGCACCTGGATCGGGTGGCGCGGCTCGAGGCCGGTGCCCTGCGCGATCTGCAGCGCCGCCAGCGGGCAGTCGGTCGCGATGGTGGCCGCCCCGCCGGCCCGGACCGCGTCGAAGAGCGGCTGCGCGACCTTCATCGACAGGTCGAAGTACTGCGTCTTGAACCCCCAGGTGCCGTCCACCGCCGAGCACCGCTCGACGACGTTCACGGTGGTCCCGGGAATCGCGCGCAGGACGTCGGCCGACTTGGTCCCGATGTTCTGCGCGCGCAGATGACAGGGCACGTGGTACGTCACCGCCCCGACGGAGCGGGTGAAGCGCGTGTCGAGCGCGCCCTCGGCGTGGAGCCGGGCCAGGTACTCGAAGAGGTCACGGGTGTTCGCCGCGACGAGCCGGGCGTCCTCGGAGCCGTCGAGCCAGGGGTACTCCTGCTTGAGCATGTAGCTGCAGGTCGGCCCCGGCGAGACGATCTCGCGCCCCTCGCGGACGGCCGCGGCCAGCGTGCGCACGTTGTCGCGCACGAGCGCGCGGCACTCGTCCACGGCGCCGCCGTCGAGGTAGGGCATCCCGCAGCACCGCTGCGCGGGCACGGCCACGTCCACGCCGTTGCGCTCGAGCACGCGCACCGCCGCCCGCCCGATGGCCGGCGCGTTGTACTCGACCGTGCACGTCGCGAACAGCGCGACCTTGCGGGTGACGGTCCGGCCGCCCTCGGCGGCGGCCGGCTTCGCCGTGGACTTGAACCACGACGAAAAGGTTGGCCGGTGGAACTTCGGCAACCGCCGGGCCCGGTGAATGCCGGTGACCGCCTGCATGAACGCGCGATGCACCGCCCAGCCGTTCATCCAGTTGGACAGCGGCGCCGTCCAGCTCCCCAGCGTGCCGACGAGGGCCACGTTGCCCAGCATCCTATCTTGCAAGCTCACACCATTCTTCCGCGCCTCCGCCGCCCGCGCCCGCAGCATCAACCGCGGGAAGTCGACGGCCCACCGATGCGGCGGCGTATACGGACAGTGGTTGAAACACAGCTTGCACTGATAGCAGAGATCCACGACTTCCTTGACGTCCGCCCCCGGCAACTTGTCGACGTCCCCATCGACCGCCTCGACATCCAACCGATCGAACAACACCTTGAACGACGGACACAGCGGAAGACACCGCCGACACCCCGCGCAGATGTCATACACCCGCCGCAACTCCCCATCGACCCTCCCAAGATCCCAAAACTCCGCCTTCTTCAGGTCGAGCGCCGGATCGTCAGACATGGTCGACGTCAGTCGTAGAACGAGGTATGGACATGGAGGATGTCATCGACTCCCACATAGATCGAGGCATGGATGTGACGAGGTGATCGGCTCCCACCGAGGGCGAGCGGTGGGTCGAGGGCCGGGGGGTCCGCCGACCCGTTTCACTCCCAACGAGTACCGCGCAGGACCCGACGTGTGGACCACGTCGACCGTCCAACGCCGCCGCGCTCGTGGTCGCCGGGCCCCCCGGCCCTCGACCCGCCGCTCGCCCGGGGTAGAAGCTAGATCGCCTCCGCCGGCTCTTTGCCCGCGATCTGCGTGAGCCCCTTACTGAACCGCCCGGCGTGCGACTTCTCAGCCTTGGCCAGCGTCTCGAACCACTCGGCCAGCTCCGCCAACCCCTCGTCGCGCGCCGTCTTCGCCATCCCCGGGTACATCTGGGTGTACTCGTACGTCTCGCCCGCCACCGCCGACTTCAGATTCTTCTCCGTCTTGCCGATCGGCTCACCGGTGACCGGATCGCCGACCTCCTTCAGGAAGTCGAGGTGGCCGAAGGCGTGGCCGGTCTCGGCGTCCGCGGTGTCCTTGAAGAGTCCCGCGATGTCGGGAAACCCCTCGATGTCGGCGACGCGCGCGAAGTACAGGTAGCGGCGATTCGCCTGCGACTCGCCGGCGAACGCGTCCTTCAGATTGTCGAAGCTCTTGGTCCCCTTGAGGCTACGCCCTGCCATAGCTCCTCCTTGCTGGTGAGCGGGTGGGGCCGCCGGCGCGCCGGCACGCGCCACAGCGGCCGTAGAACTCGATGCGCTGGGTGAGCACTTCGAACCCGGTGCGGGAGGCGACGCGGGCGCGAACCCCGCGGGCGCCGGGCGCCGGCACGTCGTAGATGCGCCCGCACGCCACGCAGGTGAAGTGGTCGTGGGGCGCGGTGTTGCCGTCGAATCGCATGCCGGCGAGGTCGGCGCGCTCCGTGAGGAGCCCCTCGGCGGCCAGCATGCGGAGATTGCGGTAGACGGTGGCCAGGCTCACGCGCGGCACCCGGCGGCGCACCTGCCGGTAGACGGCCGCCGCCGAGGGGTGGGCCTCGCTGGCGCGCACGGTGTCGAGGATCACCCGGCGGGGCCGCGTGAGCCGCTTGCCGCGCGCGCGGAGCGCGGCGGCGGGCGGCTCGTGCTCGGGATGATCCTTTTTGGTAATCATTCTCAAGAAGCGGGGGTAGTGTACCGGCGGCGCGGCGGCCTGTCAACGCACGGCCAACACGCGTCCGCGATGTGGCGCGATGGTGGCACTTCCAGTAGACTCTCCTCCTCAGGAGGACCGGCTGAATGCCCCGACCCTCGGGGCTCCGGATCGAGGGAGCCCGCCAGAACAATCTCAAGAACATCTCGCTCGAGATTCCCCACGATCGGCTCACCGTCATCACCGGCGTCTCCGGCTCCGGCAAGTCGTCGCTGGCCTTCGACACGCTGTTCGCCGAGGGCCAGTGGCGGTACATCGAGTCGCTCTCGACGTACGCGCGCATGTTCCTCGATCGCGTCGATCGGCCTGACGTGGATCGGATCGAGAACATCCGGCCCGCCATCGCCCTCGAGCAAAAGAACCCCGTGCGTACCGCGCGCTCGACGGTCGGCACCGCCACCGAGGTGTACGACTATCTGCGGCTGCTCTACGCGAAGATCGGCCGCGTGCACTGTTCGCAGTGCGGCGCCGGCGCCGCCTCGCACTCGCCGGAGTCCATCGCCGACACGCTGCTGGCCGAGCACGGCGGCGCCCGCGCGCTGATCACCTTCCTGTTGCCGGTCCCGGCCGGGCAGCCGGTCGCCGACCTGTGGGCCGCGCTCACCCGGCGCGGCTTCGCGCGCGTCCTCGTGAACGACGTCGTCGCCGACCTGGCGACGGCGCCGCCGGCGTCGATCGACGGCCCCCTCGCGGTCGTGCTGGACCGGCTCGTGCTGGAGCCCGCGCACCGCGGCCGGCTCGTGGAGTCGATCGAGAGCGCGCTGCGCGAGGGCGGCGGCCAGCTGGCGGTGGAGTTCGTCGAGGGCGGCCGGCGCGCGTTCGCCGAGGCATTCCGCTGCGCCGGGTGCGGCGCCGCGCTGGAGCGGCCGCAGCCGCTGCTGTTCTCGTTCAACCACCCGCTCGGCGCCTGCGCCGAGTGCAAGGGCTTCGGCAACGTCCTCAAGTACGACGAGGCCCTCGTCGTGCCCGACCGCACGCTGAGCCTCAGCGGCGGCGCCGTCGAGCCGTGGACGCACCCGTCCGGCCGCTGGTACCAGCGCGAGCTGCTCAAGGCGGCCAAGCGCTCCGACGTCGATCCGACCCGGCCGTGGGAGGAGCTCGGCGAGCACGAGCGCGCCCTCGTCTACGAGGGCGACGGCAAGTTCCCCGGCATCAACGGCTTCTTCGAGGAGATCGAGTCGTACCGCTACAAGCTGCACGTGCGCGTGTTCCTCTCGCGCTACCGCAGCCAGTCGCCGTGCCCGGTGTGCCGGGGCGCCCGGCTGAAGCCGCCGGCGCTGGCGGTGCGGGTGGCCGGCCGGACCATCGCGGAGTTCACGGCGCTCACCATCGAGGAGGCCGCCGCCGTGCTGGGCGACCTCAAGCTCACCGCCTGGGAGGCCGCGGTCGCCCGTGAGATCCTCCGCCAGCTCGGGGCCAAGCTCACCTTCCTGCTGCGGGTCGGCCTCGGCTATCTCACGCTCGGGCGGCAGACGCGCTCGCTGTCGGGTGGCGAGGCCCAGCGGATCAACCTCGCCAACCAGCTCGGCTCCCAGCTCGTCGGCACGCTCTACGTGCTCGACGAGCCCTCGATCGGCCTGCACGCGCGCGACACCATGCGGCTGGCCGATCTCTGCCGCGAGCTGGCCCAGGCCGGCAACACCGTGGTGGTGGTCGAGCACGATCGCGGGTTCATCGAGGCGGCCGACCACGTCGTCGAGCTGGGCCCGGGCTCCGGCGAGCGCGGCGGCGAGATCGTCTTCACGGGATCGCAGGCCGAGTTCCGCAAGGACACGCGCTCGCTGACCGCGCGCTATCTGTCCGGGCGGGAGACGATTCCGCTGCCGCTGGTGCGACGTTCCGGGCGCCGCCACCTCGTCCTCACCGGCGCTCGCGAGCACAACCTGAAGGACGTGACGCTGCGGGTGCCGCTGGGCACGCTGACGGTCGTCACCGGCGTCTCCGGCTCCGGCAAGTCCACGCTCGTGCACGACACCCTCTACCGGGCGGCCGCCCGGGCGTTCAAGACCGAGTTCCTCTCGCCGGGCGCCTACGACGCCCTCATCGGGCTCGAGTACCTCAAGGGCGTGCGGCTCATCGACCAGGAGCCGATCGGGCGCACGCCCCGCTCCAACCCCGTCACCTACGTCAAGGCGTTCGACGAGATCCGCAAGCTGTACGCCGCGCTGCCCCGGGCCAAGACGCTCGGCCTCGCCGCCGGAGCCTTCTCGTTCAACGTGCCGGGCGGCCGCTGCGAGTCGTGCCAGGGCGACGGCTTCCAGAAGCTCGAGATGTACTTCTTCGAGGATGTGTACGTCTCCTGCCAGGAGTGCGAGGGGCGCCGCTACCGGCCCGAGGTGCTCGGCGTGAAGCATCGCGGCCGCTCGATCGGCGACGTGCTGCGCATGACGGTGGACGAGGCCGTCGAGTTCTTCGCCGGCCAGCACACGCTGGCCCGGCGGCTGCGCGTGATGCAGGAGGTCGGCCTCGGCTACCTGCGCCTGGGCCAGCCGGCCACGACGCTGTCGGGCGGCGAGGCCCAGCGGCTCAAGATCGCCGCCGAGCTGGGCGGCCGCGCCACCGGCGACATCCTCTACGTCCTCGACGAGCCGACGACCGGCCTGCATCTCGACGACGTCAAGAAGCTGCTCGGCGTGCTCCACCGTCTCGTCGACGCCGGCAACACGGTGCTGGTCGTCGAGCACCACCTCGACGTCGTCAAGTGCGCCGACCACGTGATCGACCTCGG
>JBGPZN010000432.1:0-3346 GCA_041493815.1 Methylomirabilia bacterium | reverse complement strand
TCGCGTTCCGCGACGAGCGAGGTCAGCTCGATCACGGCCTGGTCGCGGACGGATTCCAGCGACGCGCGCTGCCCGGTCAGACGCTCGGCCTCCGCCTGCGCCTCGGCCAGCTCCAGGGCCAGCCGGTCACCGCGACGGGCCAGCTGAGCCTGGCGCTCGCGCAGCTCGCCGGCCTGGCGCATCAGGTCGACGCGCTCGGCGGCGATGCGCATCTGCTCCAGGCGCAGCGCCTCCAGGCGATCGCGCTCGGCGGTGAGGCCGGAGCGGTGGCGCCCGACCTCGGACTCCAGCGCCAGCACGGCGGCGCTCCGCTCGGTGCCGAGGCGCTCGGCCTCCGCCGAGGCGGCCACCGCGGTCTCGCGCTCGCCGACGATCGCATCCAGCCGCTCGCTGGCGACGCGCACTTCCGCCTCGAGCCGCGCGGCTTCCTCGCCCAGCTCGTGCAGCTGCACGCCCATCTGCTCGCGCCGCTCCAGCAACCGCTCCAGCTCGCCCTGGATCTTCTGGACGGACTGCCGGAGATCGCTCAGCCGGTGCTCGCTCGACTGCAAGAGCTCGCGCTGACGCGCCTCGCGCGCGGCCAACCCGGTCTGGCGCGCGCGCACGCCCTGCTCGGCGTCGTGCAGTCGCGTGAGCTCCTGGCCCAGCGCCTCGGCCTGGGCCGTGAGACCGGCGAAGTCGGCCGCCACGAGGGCCAGGGCGAGCTCGCGCCGCTCGCTCTGCAGCGCCTTGTACTGCTGGGCCTTCCGGGCCTGGCGCTCGAGCGAGCCGAGCTGGCGGCGCACCTCGTCCATCACGTCGCGCACGCGGACGAGGTTCTGGCGGGCGGCGTCGAGCTTGCCTTGCGTCTCGTTGCGCTGCTGCTTGTAGCGGGCGATGCCGGCGGCTTCCTCGATGAACACGCGCCGCTCGTGCGGCTTGGCGGTGAGGACGTGGTTGAGCTTGTCCTGGTCCATCACCGAATACGCGCGCGGGTTGGCGCCGGTGCCGGCGAAGAGGTCGAGGATGTCGCGCAGCCGCGTGGGCTGCCTGTTCAGGAGGTATTCGCCCTCACCGGTGCGATACAGTCGCCGCGCGACCGCGATCTCGCTCCACGGCACCGACAGCGTGCCGTCGTTGGAGAAGGTCAGCTCGACCTCGGCCAGGCCGATCGCCTTGCGCGATCCGGTGCCGTGGAAGATCAGGTCCTCCATCCGCTGGCCGCGCAGCGACTTGGCGCTCTGCTCGCCGAGCGCCCAGCGCACAGACTCGCTGATGTTGCTGTTGTGAACGACCATGTTCGCCGCGACGAAGTTGTGGGTCTCGTCGATCGTCAGGTCGTAGACCCACGGCTCGGGCGGCGGCGTGCGCTCGATGGACACGACCTCGTCCCAGCACACGTCCGCGTCCGCCAGGGCCCGGAGCTGTCGCATGAGCGGGCGCGCGCGGTTGGACGTCACGCCGCTGCGCTCGATCATGTCGGCGACCTCGTGCAGGCCCTCCCGGCTGGCCTCGCAGCGGCCCTCGACGTAGGCCGCGAGCCTCGGGCTGAGCCGGCGCGCCGCCTTGACGTTGAGACCTCCGACCTTCACCGCGGCCCGAATGAGCCGGGTCACGCCGGGGATGAGATCGAGATTCGGATTGCCGCGGACGCGGAGCGCCGCCGCGGCGTCGAGGCGCGCCTGTTTGGCGCCGACGAAGCGGAGCCGCCCGGCCAGGCGACGGACCTGCTCGGTGCCATACACATATACCGAGTAGTAGGTCCGCAGGACACCCTTGGCGCTGTTGGTCGCCCTCTTCCGCTTGGGGCGGAGGAGCGGGAAGACCCCGAGCCGCAGCAAGAGAGTGCACACGTCGTCGGCCAGGCGCCGGCTCGCCGAGACGTATTCGACGTAGGGGGTTGCCCGGCCCTTCGTCCTCGCCTCGTGGACGAAGGCGTCGCCCTCGAAGAGCCCGGACAGGAAGTCGGCGACCACCTCGTCGGACGCGGCCAACACCTGCGGGGGGACCGCCTTGCCGGCGGAGTTCCCGCCGATGGCGATCCCGAAGACGCGATCGAGCAGCAGGCACAGGGCTTCCGAGAAGACGAGGGTGTCGCTCGTGGTCGCCTTGTACTGCAGGCGCCGCGGCACCACACCGAACAGCCCCCGCGCCAGCCGATCGAACTCGGCGTTGACCCCGGAGTCGCTGTTGACGAACCAGACCTGGCTGGCGTCCGTCACCCGGCCCTCGGCGATGAGGTAGCCGAGGAACCGGGCGAGCCGCCCGTCCATCTCCGGCATTGACACCGCCAGCCCACGCGACGAGGCGATCCGACCGATCGGCGGCGGCGCCAGTGACAGCCGCGCGGCCACTCGTCCCACGACACCGATTCTGACGGGTTGGCGGGATGTCACGCAGGTCAGGAAGTGCGCCGGTACCCCGGCGGTACGGGCCAGGGTGTCCCAGCCGCCGGCCAGGCGCCGTGCGCGATCGAGCCATCCCTGCAGCCCGCTGGAATGGGGCACGTACACGCGGTCGTCGACGGCGAAGCGTTGGAGCGCGAGGCCCGCCGTCGTTTCCGGCGCGATCGGCTTGATCGGGAGGGTTCGCGGGACGGCGATCCGGACCCCCTGGACCAGTTGCTCGGCCGTGAGAACCTTCAGCCCTCCGTCTTCGAGACTGAAGAAGGGGTGATAGTGCGTCGTCAGCACGTCGCGCCCCGCGCGGGTACGGACCCGTAGTAGGAACGGCGGCGCGGCTCGTCGGATGAAGGCGCCGATGGGCCGTTGCTCCAGGCGCAGGGTCACGGGGTCGAGCGTGAGGACGTCGGGCGCGGTCGTCGTGGCCGGCGCCACGAGACCGTCGTCCAGACGGTGGACAAATGGCGCCTGCTCCATGCCGTCCTCGACCAACGTGCGAATCGGAACCACGCGGCCGTCGGCGAGCGCGACCGGTGTGTCCCCGCTCAGGCACTTGCCGCAGCCGTTCGGCCCAACGATCCCGGTGATGCCGGGCAGAACCTTGACGACGGTCTTCTCGGCGAACGACTTGAACCCGTGGAGCGTGATCGCTTCTAGACGCATGCGGGATTCTGGCACGGACTTCTGGAATCTGACCTAAAAAAAACACCGCCCGTGGGGGGGCCCGGGGGGTGCGGCCCCAGATGTCGAGGCGCGCTCCCCCGGGGCCCTACCGAACCCGCCCGAAGCACCAGCAGTCGCGGGGCTCCGGGCTCAGGTTTGGGTGAACCATCCAGCGCCGCAGCAGCCCCTCCCGCTGCATGCCGATCTTTTCCAGCACCCGGGCGGAGGCATGGTTGTCGACGTCGGTGACCGACCACACGCGGAAGACCGGCGGGAGCGTGAGGCCCCACTCGACGACGGCG
>JBGPZN010000383.1:0-3777 GCA_041493815.1 Methylomirabilia bacterium | reverse complement strand
GGTGAACGTGCTCGCACATCCGACGGGCCGCCGGATCGGCTCGCGCGAGCCGTACGACGTCGATCTCGACGCGGTCCTGGCCGCTGCCCGCGAGCACGGCAAGGCCGTCGAGATCAACGCCTCGCCGGAGCGGCTCGACCTCAGCGACGTGCAGGCCCGCCGCGCCGGGGCGGTGGGCGTGCCGGTGGCCATCAGCACCGACACCCACTACCTGCGCGAGTTGGACAACGTCGACCTCGGCGTGGCCATGGCCCGGCGCGCCTGGCTGGAGCCGGGCCAGGTGCTCAACACGCGACCACTGCCCTCCCTGCTGGCCTGGGCGCGCCCGTCCCGCTGAGGGAACACCCCCCTGTGGATGGCAAGGGGAATGCCGCGTTGCGGCGGCCCGATCCATCCAAAAGATCAGCCGCTTCCACAACGCCTCGATTCGGACCGACCAATGTGGATAGCTGTGGATAGACGTGCGGCCGGTGAACGTCTAGCGCGGACCGATCGCCTGCGCACGGCGTCGCACTCCGGGGGGGTGGGGAGCGGCGAGGGAGAAGTGGGGTCCGCCGACCCGTTTCACTCCCAACGCAGGCAGGGGCGGCCGGTCGTATGGTCACATCGACGCGCCTAGCGCCGCGCCGCTCGTGGTCGCCGGACCCCACACCCGATCCCCCGCCCAGCGCGCTGGGTTACGTCTGCGAGGGTGAGAGCCGTCACGGCGTGGCGGGCGTCAGCCAGGCTTCCGCGAACTCGTCGCTGAGGGCGCCGGTGTAGACCTCCTCCACCGGGCCCTCCAGCCTGAGCGACCAGTCGGGCCGCACGTCGATCACGAGGTCGCCGCCCGGCATGCGGACGGTGACGCGGCCGTGCTCGCAGCGGCCGTTGCGCACGGCCGCCGAGGCGGCCGCGCACGACGAGGAGCCGGAGGCCAGCGTGTAGCCGGCGCCGCGCTCCCAGATGAGGATGTCGACCGTGTGCTTGTCGGCGACGCGCGCGAACTGCACGTTGGTCCGCTGCGGGAACGCCGGGTGGCGCTCGATCAGCGGGCCCACCCGCTTGCAGGCGTCGGTGTCGAGCCGGTCCACGAACACGACGCAGTGCGGGTTGCCGACCGAGACGGCCGTCACCGTCACCGCGGTTCCGTCACTGAGCTGCAGGGGCACGCTGACGACCTCGCGGTCGGGTCCGTTCATCGGGATGTCGGGCGCCCGGAAGGTGGCGCGGCCCATCTCGACGGTGACGAAGGTCACGTGGCCGGACTTGCCGTGGCACACGCACTCCACGACGCCGCCCGGCGTGTCCACCGTGAAGCGGTCCTGCTTGGCGTGGCCGTGGTCGCGCAGCCACTTGGCGAAGATGCGCAGGCCGTTGCCGGACTTCTCGGCCTCGCTGCCGTCGGGATTGAAGATGCGCAACCCAAAATCGGCCCGGGGGGTCGCCACCAGCATGAGGATGCCGTCCGAACCAATGCCCCAGTTACGATCGCAGATCCTGACGATCGACGCTTCCGAGAGGTCGAACGGCAGGTCCTCGCGACGGAGGACGATGTAGTCGTTTCCGAGCCCGTGGCCCTTGGCGAACGGGATCGTCACCGCGCGCCCGCTCTCAGCGCTGCGAGATCGGCACGTACGTCGCGCGCGTCGTTCCCGTGTACTCGGCCCGCGGACGGATGAGCCGGTTGTTGCCGTGCTGCTCGAGGACGTGGGCGGCCCAGCCGGCCACGCGGCTCATCGCGAAGATCGGCGTGAACTGGTCGGTGGAGATCCCCATCGCCGCGTAGGCCGCGCCCGAGAACAGATCGACGTTCGGGTAGATGTGCTTGTCCTCGGTGACGACCTTGGCCATCGTGTTGAGGATCTGCACGTAGGACGTGTTGCCGATCTGCTGGCCCAGCTCGGTGGCCAGGCGGCGCAGGTGCTTGGCCCGGGGGTCCTCGACGCGATAGACGCGGTGACCGAAGCCCATGATCCGCGCCTTGTCGGCCAGCGCCTTGCGAATCCACGCGTCGGCGCGGGCGGGGTCCTTGATCTGCTCGACCATCAGCATGACCTGCTCGTTGGCGCCGCCGTGCAGCGGGCCCTTGAGGGCGCCGATGGCGGAGGTGATCGCCGAGTGCAGGTCGGACAGCGTGGCCGCGGTCACCCGGGCCGCGAAGGTGGAGGCGTTGAACTCGTGGTCGGCATGCAGGATGAGCGCGATGTCGAAGGTCTTGACGGCGAGGTCGCTGGCCTTCTTGCCGGTCATCATGTAGAGGAAGTTGCTGGCCAGGCTCAGCCTCGGATTCGGCGCCACCGGCGCCTTGCCCCGCCGGATGCGCTCCCACGCCGCCACCAGCGTGGGCATCTGGGCAGTGAGGCGCACGCACTTGCGCAGCGTCGCCTCCCGCGAGTTGTCGCTGGCGTCGGGATCCCACGACGACAGCGCGGAGACGCCGGTCCGGAGCACCTCCATCGGCGTCGTCTTCCTCGGCAGCACGCGCAGCAGGGCCAGCAGCTTGGGCGGCAGCTTGCGGTTGGCGCTGGAGGCCAGCGCCTTGCTGAACCCGTCGAACTCCTTCTTGGTCGGCAGGGCGCCATGCCAGAGCAGGTAGGCCACTTCCTCGAACGTCGAGCGCGCGGCGAGGTCGTCCACGTCGTACCCGCGGTACACCAGGCGTCCCTCGCGTCCGTCGATGAAACAGATGTCCGACGTCGAGACGACGACGTCCTCGAGGCCGGCTTTCCCTACGGTGCTCATGGCGCTCCCTCGCAAGATGGGGTGCGAACGACCTTGCTTGTATCATAGCTGGCCGCACGCTTCAACGGCCCCCGGCCGTGGGTGCGCGCCGAGGCGAGGCCGTGAGCAACGACGACGTCATCGACTTCTACGATCGCCATCCGATCAGCGAGACGCAGGTGCTCGCCGCCGTGCGCCGCCGGCGCGGCGCCCTCTCCGACACGCCGCTCACCGCCGACGACCTGTTCGACTTCGACCAGGACCACTACGGCGGCCTCGCCGCCGTGGACGCCCTGGCCCGGCTGGCCGGCATCGACGCCCGCGCCCACGTGCTCGACCTGTGCGCGGGGCTGGCCGGGCCCGCGCGCTTCCTGGCCAGCCGGCGCGGCTGCCGCGTGGTCGCCGTCGAGCTGAACGCCGGCCGCGCGGCCGGGGCGGCCCGGCTCACCCGCCTGGTGCGGCTGCACCTTCGCGTCCGCGTCGTGCGCGGCGACGCGACCGCGCTGCCGCTGGCGAGCGGGCGCTTCGACGCGTGCGTGAGTCAGGAGGCGCTGCTGCACATCGCCGACAAGGCGGCGGCGCTGCGCGAGGCCCACCGCGTGCTGGCGCCCGGAGGCCGGCTCGCCTTCACGGATTGGGTGGCGCGGCCCGCGCTGGGCGACGGCGAGCGGCAGCGGCTCCACGACTGGATGGCGGCCACCACGCTGCAGACCCTCGACGGCTACCGGACCTTGCTCGGCGCCGCCGGTTTCCGCATGGTGACGGCCGAGGACCTGACCGACGAGTGGCGCGCGATTCTCCGGGGGCGCCTGGAGATGTTCCGGGCGATGCGGGAGGAGACGGTCGCGCGCCTCGGCGAGGCGCGCTATCGCGAGTACGACCAGCTCTACGCGTTCTTCGTGGGGTTGATCGAGGACGGCAAGCTGGGCGGCGGCCGCTTCAGCTCGTCCCGCTGAGCGGCCGCCGCGTACTGCGAGACCCCCCAATCACCTCGCGGGTGCCAGAACAGCGGCCCGGCTTGGCCGGGCCGCTGCGAACAGTTGGGGGGTGTGGGGGGGGCAGTTGTCTGCCCGG
>JBGPZN010000467.1:0-3115 GCA_041493815.1 Methylomirabilia bacterium | reverse complement strand
CGTCATCTGGCCCTCGGGGGCGGCGAGGGCGGGCGCGGCGGCGGCGAGCAGCGTGAGCAGGACACAGGCGGTGAGTCGGACACGGCGCATGATCTACCTCCCGGGGCTGATTATGTTCGAACCCCTCGGCCTGTCAACCGATGCAGCGGACTCGGCGTTGACCGGCCTCGCCGCCTCGTCTAACGTCAGGTCATCATGGCCAGGCCGTCCTCGATCACCGGTTGGCGGAGGGGGGCCGTTCGGCGCATGGCGGCGGTGCGCCGGTCCACGCTGGCGTTCGTGGCGCGGCTGCCCGAGGGCGAGATCAGGCGGCCCCGCACGCAGGACCGATGGTCGGTGAAGGACGTCCTGGGACACCTGCTGACCTGCGACGAGGAGACGGTGCGGCGCCTCCGACTCATCGCGCGCGGTCACGCGAACCGCATCGGCTGGTTCGAGAGCATGGCCGACGCGGACCGCTTCAACGCGCGGTCGGTGGCGCGAGCGCGCCGGCACTCTTTGGCCGCCGTGCTGCGCCGGATGGAACGAGCCCGTGCCGAGCTCGTCGACCGGCTCGAGCGCCTGCCGGCCGCGGCGCTCCGAGACTCCACGCATCAGTACACCGTCGTGCAGTGGCTCCCCGCGCCCGGCTGGACGCACGAACGGGACCACGTTCAGGAGCTCCGGGTTTGGTGGCGAGCCCGGCGGAGGAACCTGCGCGACCGCTGAGGAGGAACGAGGGGATGTCGAGCCCGCCCGTCACGGTCAATCGGCCAGGGCGCCCGCGACGGCCGTGACGAGCGCGTCCAGATGTCCGATGTACGTGTCGGTGCCCTTGGTGGCGCCCGGGCTCTGCGGCACCACGAGGATGCGGGCGCCCGCCGCGCGCGCCACCGCCGCCGGCGTGTCGGTCGCGTACCAGCTCTCGACCAGAACGATCTTCACCCGGCGCTCGCGCATCTGCCGGATGAGGGCGGCCAGGTGTTGCGGCGAGGGCGGGATGCCGGGCCGGTCTTCGATGACGCCGAGCTCCTCGAGACCGAAGGCCCGGTAGAAGTACGGCCAGCTGTCGTGGTAGCTCACCAGCGGGGCCCCGCGATACGGCGCGAGCGCCTCGCCCCACCGGCGCGCCGCGGCGGCGACCTCCTCGAGAAAGCTCCGGCGGTTGGCCTCGAGCCGCTCGGCGAGGTCGGGTCGCAGCCGGCCGAGTGCGGCGACGATGTTCGCGGTGACGACCGGGAGGGTGCCGGGGTCGAGGGTGAAGTGCGGATTGCCGGATGGATGCACGTCGCCGAGCGACCGATCGACCGGCCCGGTGCGCACCTTGAGCAGGCTGAGGCCTCGCACCGCCTCGACGACGCTGGGCGCGCCGCGCAGGAGCCGCGGGTTGCCGCTGCTCTCGATGACCGGATCGATCCAGGCATCCTCCTCGAGCCCGTTGCGCACGAGGACCTCGGCGCGCTTCACCAGCGCGATCTGGCTGGGGCGGATCTCCAGGTCGTGGGGGTTCTGGCCCGGCCGCGTCGCCACCTGGACGTCGGCGAGGTCGCCGACGAGCGCGCGGGTGATCGCCCACAGGTCGGGCAGCGTGGCGAGGACGCGCAGCCGCGGCTGGGCCGGCGCGGAGGCGGGGCCGGCGGCGGCCAGGAGCGCGAGCGCTCCCGCCGCGAGCACGCGGGCGGTGGCCACGGACGATGCGCGCGCGCGCATGGCTAGAACCGCTCCGTGGGATGCGCGCCCAGGATGAACGTGCCCTGCAGGAAGAGCTCGTCGGCTGTGCGCTCGACCGCGCCTCGGCCCTCGGTGCGCTTGTACTGCAGGCGGAAGCGGAGGAACTCGGAGGGCTTGAACTGCGCGTACGGGGAGAGCGCCCACTCTCGCCCGCGCGCGGCCGGCAGCTCACTCCAGTCGCCCCGCAGGCCGGCGGCCCAGCGGCGGTCGAGATCGTACTGCGCGTACAGGTAGCCGCCCCAGCGGTCGAGACGCCGATCGGCCGACCCCGCGGTCTCGGCGCCCACGTGCCGGAAGCCCGCCAGCGCCTCGCCGGCGAGCGTGACCACCGGGAAGCCGACGCCACTGGCGGTCCATTTGTACTTTGCCCCGACCCCGACCACGGTATTGCGATGCTCGTCGTCGGTGATGCCGCTGGCCGCCGAGAGGTCGAGCTGGAGGCCGCCGCGGTCCTCGTACTCCAGAAACGTGCGCCAGCGGCCGATCACGAGGGGATCGCGCAGCGAGCCGCGGCCGAAGGCGACCTCGTTGTCGCCGTCGAAGACGCCGACCGCGAGCTCGTGATACGTGGCCAGCGGCAGCACCCAGAACGCCTCCACCCCTCGCTCGCCCTCGAGCCCCTCCTCACCGAAGAAGCGCGCGAGCACGTTGGGGCGGTCGACCTGGGGCAGGTCGTCCTGGTGGACGGCGTTGAGCGTCCCGAAGCGCGGGCGCATGAGACCGAGCCGCGCGGTGGTGCCCAGCGGCAGGCTCAGCAGCGAGACGTTGGCCTCGTCGAGGCGGACGCCGAGCTCGCGCGAGGACGGCGCCGTGTCCGCCGGCTCCTCGCCGGCGCTGATGCGCACCACCGCGCTCGCATACGGGTCGACGCGGCCGAACAGCGCCAGCTCGACCTCGCGTGGGAAGAGGCGGTTCTCGCGCCCGGCGAAGGTGCCGTCGCGCCGGCGCTCGCGCGTCGCCGAGGTGCCGTCGGCCACGAAGTCGCCGCTGACCCCGATGTCGAACAGCAGGACGCGGCCCGGCTGGGCCAGCCCGAACGGCTGGCGTGGCCGCGCCAGCTCGATGAGCGTCGGACCCTCACCGGCCGTCGGCGCGGCCACGGCCGGCGCCGATGCCGCGGCGGGCGGCGGCGCCGGTGGGCGGCCGCCCTCGAGCTGCTCGACACGATCGCTCAGCGCCCTCAGCTTCTGCTCGTACGACTGCGTGAGCGTCGAGAGCTGTCGGCGTAACGTCTCCAGCTCGCGCCGGAGGGCCTCGGCGTCCTGCGCGTGGGCGGGTGCCGCCAGCCCTCCGCACGACAGCACCAGCAAGAGCAGCGTCATCGAGCGATGTCCGCGCGTGCGCATGGCATCCTCCGCTGAAGGGGCGTGGCTCGACCGCGCCCACCGGGCTGGCGCGGCAACGG
>JBGPZN010000291.1:0-4790 GCA_041493815.1 Methylomirabilia bacterium | reverse complement strand
TGGTCGTCACCGCCAGCGGGACCGACGCGGTCAAGCAGGCGCGCGAGACCCGTCCCGACATCGTGCTGCTCGACATCATGGTGCCCCACCTCAACGGCTGGGAAGTGTGTCGCCGGCTCAAGCAGGACGCGGAGACGCGCAACATCCCCGTGATCATGGTGACCGGCCGCGCCGAGGAGGGCGACAAGGTCCTCGGCTTCGAGATGGGCGCCGACGACTACGTCACCAAACCGTTCTCGCCACGGGAGCTGCTGGCCCGCGTGCGGGCCGTGGTGCGGCGCGGACGGGGCGATGGGGGTGAGCGCAAGACGCACGTGCGGGTCGGAGACCTCGAGATCGATCGTCATCGCTTCGAGGTCCGGCTCAAGGGTCGCGTGGTGGAGCTCACGCCCAAGGAGTTCGAATTGCTCACCATCCTGGCCAGCGCGCCCGGGCGCGTCTTCGGCCGTGAGGAGCTGCTCGACGCCGTGTGGGGACGCGACGGCTTCGTCGAGCCGCGCACCGTCGACGTCCACGTGGCCCGGCTGCGCGCGAAGTTCACGGACGCCAAGCTGCCGCCGCCGGGCGTCGAGACCGTGCGCGGCGTCGGCTACCGCTATCGCGACCCGGTGCGGCCGTAACACAGACGTAACACCCCCGTTATGGGCCCGCAACGCCGGGGCGGGATGATTCGACCAGCACAAGGAGAGGCAAGGATGAGAATGCGTGGCATGGTGGCGGCGGCGGCAGCGGTGCTCCTGCTCGGCGGGGTCGTCTCCGCCCAGGTTCAGGTGGATCCGGGCCTGACACCGTACAAGACAGCGAGCGGCGTCAGCGGCAATATCTCGAGCGTGGGCTCGGACACGCTCAATAACCTCATGACGTTCTGGGCCGAGCTGTTCGCCAAGTACTACCCGAATGCGAAGGTGCAGATCGAGGGCAAGGGCTCATCGACGGCGCCGCCCGCGCTCATCTCCGGCACCGCCCAGCTCGGGCCGATGTCGCGTGAGATGAAGGGCAGCGAGATCGATCAGTTCGAGAAGAAGTACGGCTACAAGCCGACGGGGCTGCGGACATCGGTCGACGCGCTGGCGGTGTTCGTCAACAAGGACAACCCGATCAAGTGCATGAGTCTCACTCAGGTCGATGCGGCGTTCTCGAAGTCACGCCGCCGCGGCGCCAAGGACGACGTCACGACCTGGGGACAGCTCGGTCTGACGGGCGAGTGGGCCAACAAACCCGTTAGCCTCTACGGCCGCAACTCCGCGTCCGGCACCTACGGCTTTTTCAAGGAGCACTCGCTCAAGAACGGCGACTTCAAGGACTCCGTGAAGGAGCAGCCGGGCTCGGCCTCGGTGGTCCAGGGGGCGACCGTCGACCGGTTTGCCATGGGCTACAGCGGCATCGGCTACGCCACCGCCGGCGTCCGGGCGGTGCCGCTCGCCGAGAAGGATGGCGGCAAGTGCGTCGAGGCGACGGCCGACAACGCCTACAGCGGCGCCTACCCGCTGGCCCGCTTCCTCTACGTCTACGTCAACAAGGCGCCCAACAAGCCGCTGGATCCTCTGGCCCGCGAGTTCGCGCGGCTGATGCTCTCGCGCGAGGGGCAGGAGGCCGTCGTCAAGGACGGGTACTTCCCGATTCCGGCCGCCGTCGCCAAGGAAGAGCTGAACAAGGTTCTCTAAGTGGCGATCAACGCCGACGCGCTGCGTGGCCGCCCGCTCGTCGTCTCCCGGGCGCGGACGGCGCGTCGGATCCTGATGGATCGCTGGGCCTCGCGCCTGGTCGTGCTCGGGGGGATCGTCATCATCGCGTCGATTCTAGCCATCCTCTTCGTGATCCTGGCCGAGGTGTGGCCGCTGTTCCGGCCACCCACGGCCGAGCGGGTGGGTCAGGGGATGGCCGGCGCCGCGCCGGCCTCGGGCGAGGCGCTCGGCGTCGACGAGTACCGGGAGATCGCGTACACCATCACGTCCCAGGGGGCGCTGCAGTTCACTCCGCTCCGGGTGGCCGGCGCCTACCCGCCCATCGCCGTGCCGGGGCTGGCCGGCGCCCGGGTCGCGGCCGTGGCCGAGACCGGGCGTGGCCACCATGTGCTCGGCACCTCGGACGGTCGCGTCGTGCCGCTGGAGGTGAGGTTCCAGGTCGAATTCAAGGACGGCGCCCGCGTGCTCACGCCGGGGCAGGAGTTCGGCGCACCCGTCGCGCTCGATCCCGAGCGTCGCCGTCCGATCCTCCGGCTCACCGCCGCCACCACGGGCAGCGGCCCGGTCGTGGTCGCTCAGGTCGGTCCCAAGGATCTCGTCCTGCAGACCGTCGTCGAGAAGAAGGCGCTGATCGGCGCGCCGCGGCGGGAGGAGTCGATCCAGGCCCTCGCGCTCGACGTGGATGGCGAGGTGACGGCGCTGCGCCTCGACGGGCGCGGCGACGACCTGTTCGTCGGGACCTCCCGCGGCGAGCTGGTGCGCTACGACCTGCGTGACAAGGACACGCCCCGGCGCGCCGAGGGCGTGGCCGTCGCGGCGAGCGGGACGGCGATCTCGCTGCTGCAGTTCCTGAACGGCGATCGCACGATCGTCGTCGGCGACCGGGCGGGCGCGGTGACGACGTGGCAGCTGGTGCCGCCGCCGACCGGTGGTGAGGCCCGCCTCACGCGCATCTACGAGTTCACGGGCCACGCCGCACCGGTCATCGCTGCCAGTCCCTCGCGGCGTGACAAGGGGTTCGTCACGGCCGACGCCGGCGGCGGTCTGCACCTCAACTACGGCACGTCGGGAACGACGCTGCTGAGCCTGAACGACGGCCCGGGGCTGCGCGGCGTGGTCTTCGCTCCCAAGGCCGATGGCCTCGTGAGCGTCGACGAGCGTGGCCGACTCTCGCACTGGGCGGTGCGCAATCCCCATCCCGAGGTCACGCTCGGCACGCTGTTCGGTCGGGTGTGGTACGAGGGATATTCGCAGCCCGAGTACGTGTGGCAGTCGACCGGCGGTACCGACGACTTCGAGGCCAAGTTCAGCCTCACGCCGCTGCTGTACGGCACGCTCAAGGGGACGTTCTACGCGCTGCTGTTCGCCGTGCCGCTGGCGCTGCTGGCCGCGCTCTACGTGAGCGAGTTCATGCACCCGGCCGTGAAGTCCTACGTGAAGCCGGTGGTCGAGATCATGGCCGCGCTGCCCAGCGTCGTGCTGGGATTCCTCGCGGGGCTCTGGCTGGCGCCGATGGTCGAGCGCGTGGTGCCCGGCCTGTTCCTGCTGCCGCCGGTGGAGGTGGTCTGCATTCTCGGCGCGCTCCTGCTCTGGCGCCTGCTGCCCCTCGAGCTGCGCACCCGCGTCCGGCCCGGGACCGAGGTGTTCCTGCTGGTGCCGGTCGTGCTGGTCGGCGCCTGGCTGGCGTTCAGCCTCGGGGGAGTGGTCGAGGCGCGTCTGCTGGCCGGTGACTACCGCGGCTGGTTCCTGGCGGCGCTGGGGCTCACGTACGACCAACGTAACTCGCTCGTCGTCGGCGTGGCCATGGGCTTCGCGGTGATCCCGATCATCTTCACGATCGCCGAGGACTCGCTGGCCAACGTGCCCCTGCACCTGCGGGCGGGGTCGCTCGCGCTCGGCGCCAACCGCTGGCAGACGGCGCTACGCATCGTCCTGCCGACGGCGAGTCCGGGCATCTTCTCGGCGGTCATGATCGGCTTCGGCCGGGCCGTCGGCGAGACGATGATCGTGCTGATGGCCACCGGGAACACGCCGGTGATGGACGCCAACATCTTCAGCGGCTTCCGAGCGCTGAGCGCGAACATCGCCGTGGAGCTGCCGGAGGCGCCGGAGGGCGGCACGCTGTTCCGGGTCCTGTTCCTGGCCGCGTTCCTGCTGTTTTGCCTGACGTTCGCGGTGAACACGCTCGCCGAGCTGGTGCGCCTGCGGCTGCGCCGGCGGTACCGCTACCTGTGAGCGCGCCGGGCCTGCGCAAGCTCTGGCGCAGCGGGGAGCCGTTCATCTGGCTCACCGGCGGCGCCCTGGCGCTCGCGCTGATCATGGTGGCCGGGCTCATCGGCATCATCCTGCTCAACGCGCTGGGGTTCTTCTGGCCGGCCGACGTCGTCCGGCTCACGCTTCGGGACGGCAAGACGCTGGCGGGACCGGTGGTGGAGCGTGAGCGGATTCCGGGCACGAGCAGCCACTACCGGATCAAGCTGAAGGTGGCCAATCGCGACCTGTACGGCGCGGACTTCGTGTGGGTCGACGAGGCGCAGATCGTCGACCGGGCGCGCCCGGCCGACGTCGCGGTGATCGAGCGGACGGAGTGGGGGCACCTGATCGGCACGATCACCGCACTGCGCGAGGGGGACCGGGTGGTCGCCACCGGCCCTGCGGCGTGGGCGGAGGCCCTCCGGCGCGTGCCTGACGGGGCGCGGCTGCGCGCCGAGATCCGCCGGGTCGAGCGCTCGGACATCGGCAGCATCAACCACGGCCAGGAGCAGGTCCGTCTGCGCCTTCGCGGGATCGAGCTGCGTGGCGTCACCTCCGGGCCGGAGGTCGACGCCCTGCGGGCGAGGATGGCCGTTCTTCAAGACAGGTACAAGGAGCAGGAGACCCGCCTGGCCGCGCTCCGCGCTCGTCAGACGACCAGCATCGTCGTGGTGGCCGAGGGCGGGAAGGAGAAAGTCCTGCCGCTGGTGCAGGTACTCGACGTGCACTTCCCGAATCGCATGAGCCTCGGCGCCAAGAGCCTGCACTATCTCGCCAACGTCTGGGAGTTCGTCGCCGCCGATCCCCGCGAGTCGAACACCGAGGGCGGCGTGTTCCCCGCGATCTACGGCA
>JBGPZN010000447.1:0-3238 GCA_041493815.1 Methylomirabilia bacterium | reverse complement strand
GCTCTACGCCGAGGCGCTCGGCGCCGAGCTCGGCCTGTACGGCAACCGCCGCGACCGGCTCGGCATGCTCTACGCCGAGCGGTTCCGCGCCTTCCGGCTGGTCGTCGACACCGGCCTCCACGCGCGGGGATGGACGCGGCAGCAGGCGATCGACTACCTCGGGGGGCCCACGGTGGACAACGTCCGCGAGGTCGAGCGCTACATGGTCTGGCCCGGCCAGGCCCTCGGCTACAAGATCGGCCAGCTCAAGATCCTGGCGATCAGGAAGAAGGCGGAAGCGGCGCTCGGCCCGTCGTTCGACCTCCGCGCGTTCCACGACGAGCTGCTGAAGGACGGCGCGATGCCGCTCGACGTTCTGGAATCGAAGATGGACCGCTGGATCGCCGCGACGCGCCGCTAGCTCACGCTGCCGCGCAGTCCGACGAGGCGCGCGAGTAGCGCGCCGGCCAGCGAGATGACCATGATGATGCAGGCGACGACCACGGCCGCCTCGAGCTTGCGCTGGGCGATGTAGTCGAGCTGCAGGATGGACAGCGGCCGGTTGGCGCTGGTCGCCAGCAGCGCGATGTTGCCGATGTTGCGGGCCGCACCCACGAAGGTGATCATCCCCACCGCCACCAGCGTGGGGGCCATCAATCGCAGCACGACTCGCCGGTACGTGGCCCACCAGGAGGCGCCCGCGATGCGCGAGGCCTCCTCCAGCTCGCTGCCGAGCTGCATCAGCCCGCTCTTGATGATCTGCACCCCCAGCGGCATCCCGGCGATGACGCCGGCGATGACCAGGACCGCCATCGTGCCGTACAGTGGCCGCAGCATCCGCACGTCCAGGAACAGCCACAGCAGCGCCAGCCCCAGGATGATCCCCGGCACCGTGAACGGCAGCCACGAGATGACGTCGAGCGCGCGCCGGCCGGCATAGCGGGTCCGCACGGCGATGTACGCGATCACCGAGTGCACGAGGACCGCCACCAGCGCGGTGGAGACGGCCAGCACCAGCGTGTTCCAGAGCGAGCGCAGGAACAGCTCGTCGGTCAGGACGGTCCGCCAGTTGTCGAGGGTCCACGGCTGGGGGATGTCGAAGAAGCCGAACAGCTTCATGCACGAGCCCAGCGCCGCGAAGACCAGCGGCACCCCGAGCACGACCACGAGCATGGCCATCACCAGCGCGAACGCCGGCCACCGCCAGCGGCCGAGCGTGTGCGGCCGGTTCTGGAACTGGCCCGTGATCGTCGTGTATCGCCGGCCGTGCGTCAGCCACTGCTGGGCCAGCACCAGCGGGAGCATCGCCGCCAGCGTCACCACCGCCAGCGCGGTGGCGGCGTCGTAGCGTGGCACCCTCGTGACGAGCAGGTCGTAGATCATCGTGCTGAACACGAAGAACCGGAACGGGATGCCCAGCACCTGCTCCACCTCGAACGTCTGCAGCGACACCATCGTGCCGAGCAGCAGCACGGACAGGATCGCCGGCGCCATCACCGGTACCGTGATCCGCCACGCGGTCCGCAGCGTGCTGGCCCCGGCCACCCGCGACGCCTCCTCGAACGCGGTGTTCATGTTGCGGAAGGCCGGCGTGAGCAAGATGACCTTGACCGTCACCGATCCCGTGATCACGTGGACCCAGACGATCCCCCAGAACGAGTAGATGTCGAACGGCTTCCTGCCGACGAGCCTGGCGAGCCACGTGTTGAGCAGGCCGTAGTCGGGGTCGAGCAGCAGGATCCAGCCCAGCGTCACCGTGAGGGTCGGCAGGAAGAACGCCGCCCAGAAGCCGAACTCGATCCAGTCGCGCCCGGGCAGATCCGTCCGCGCGATGAGCCACGCGATCAGCACCGCCAGCGGCAGCGAGAGGAGCTGGCGCACGACGGTGACCTTCAGCGTGTTGAGCAGCGCCGCCCGCAGCCCCGGCTCTTCGAACGCCGCCCGCCAGCCGTCGAGCCCCCACCGCGCCGGCTCGCCGGGGCCCGCGACCTGGAAGCTCTGGAGCACGACCAGCGCGACGGGGTACACGACGGTGAAGGCGACGACGGCGAGGACGCCGGTGCAGAGGACCGACTGCGTGTCGAGACGCGCTGGCGGCCGGACGGCGATCGGCTGGCTCATGCTCTCGGTTGCGTCGATCGGCTCAGACGCGCCACGCCGACTGCAACGAACCACGCCCCGACGAGCCACACGATCGTCGTGAAGACGATGCCGAGCCTGGTTGGTGTGCACCACATCCAGTTGCAGTCGCTTCGATCGGTGAGCCCAGGAACTCCGAGATGCTCGAAGATGTAAATCGAGAAGGGTGGAATCGCGACGATCCTGCCGATGAAGGATTCCGCGAACGAGGGCGACAGGAACATGCGCGAGCGCCGGATCACGCCGGCCATACGCTGGCGACCTCTGCCGCGAAGGCGAGTCGCACGTGCTGCCCCTCGTGCCAGTCCCGAGCGCGGGGCAGGAGCAGCAGGATCCGCTGCTCGCCGCCGAGCGAGACGCGCGCCTCGTAGCGATCGCCCACGAACAGGAGCGCCTCGATCACGCCGGGAAGCGCGTTGTCGTCGGGCGTCCCTTCGGTCGCCGTCACCTCGACGTCCTCCGGCCGGATGGCCACGTGCGCCTCCGCACCGGCGGCGAGCGTCGCGCCCGGTGCCGCGCGGCCGGCGACGAGGCGTCCGCCGAACACACCGTCCAGCTTCACGGTCACCTGCCCTGGCTCGCCGCCGGCGACGCGGCCACGCAAGATCACGGTCTGGCCCAGGAAGTCGCGCACGAACGCGGAGGCGGGGTGGTCATAGAGATCGCGCGGCGGGCCCACCTGCTCGACGCGGCCGCGCTGCATGACGGCGATGCGGTCGGAGAGGCTGAGCGCCTCGATCTGGTCGTGGGTGACGAAGAGGACGGTGACACCGAGGCGGCGCTGCAGGAGCTTCAGCTCCACGCGCATCTGCTCGCGCAGCTTGGCGTCGAGGTTGCTGAACGGCTCGTCGAGCAGGAGCAGGTCAGGCTCGTAGACGAGGCTGCGGCACAGCGCCAGGCGCTGCATCTGGCCGCCGCTGAGCAACGTGGCCGAGCGCTCCTCCAGACCGCTGAGGCCCACGAGGTCGAGCACGCGCACGACCTTGTCGCGGACGACGGGGCCCTTGGTGCCGCGCAGCCGGAGCGGGTAGGCGACGTTCTCGAACACGGTCATGTGCGGCCAGATCGCGTAGGACTGGAAGACCATGCCGAGGTTGCGCTTGTGCGGCGCCACGAACAG
>JBGPZN010000057.1:0-11531 GCA_041493815.1 Methylomirabilia bacterium | reverse complement strand
GACCCCCGAAGCCTCTCCCGCCGCTCGAAGAGCGGCGGTCTGAGTACATGGGGGGCCCCGATATGGCCCCCCATACCCCCCAGGGCGGCTCGGACAACCCGACAGACTCCTAGTCTAGAGCCCGCCCTGCTTCCGTCGCTTCGCCGAGAAGGCCTTGATGCGGGCGCGGGCCGCCTCGCTTGTGCGCAGCGCCGCGCCGTACGCCTCCGGCTCCCGTCCCTTCGTGCCCGCGCGGATCGCCGCCACGATCTCCTTCGTCGCTGCCAGGCCCTCGCGCGGCGAGGCCGCGATCTCGCTCGCCCACTTGAGCGCGCTGGCCTCGAGCGTCGGCGGCGCCACCACGCGGTTGACCAGGCCCATGCGCAACGCCTCGCTGGCGTGGACCGTGCGGCCGGAGAGCAGGAGGTCGCGGCCGGGGCCACCGCCGGCGACGTCGAGGAAGCGGGCGATGCCGTAGCCAGGGTTGAAGCCGAGCGTGACTTCGGGCAGGCCGAGGCGCGCGCGGTCGGAGGCGATGCGCAGGTCCTGGGCGACGGCGAGCATGAGGCCGCCGCCGAGCGCGTGGCCGTCGATCACCGCGAGCGTCACCTGCGGCAGGCGGGCGAAGCGGTCCATCAACACGGCGTGGCGGGTGGCGAGCGCCTGGGCGTCGTCGCCGCCGAGCGTCTCCATCTCCTTGATGTCGTTGCCCGCGCAGAACGCGCGACCCTGACCGCACACGAGCAGGACGCGCACGTCCTCCATCGCCGCCACGCGCGGGACCGCCTGCTCGAGCGCGGTCGTCAGCTCGCGATTGAGCGCGTTGAGGGCCTGGGGACGATTGAGCGTGAGCCGGAGGACGCCGTCGGCGGCTGGCTGCAGGAGGACGAGGTCGGTTTCAGGCATGCCCGGTCTATCGTATGTCCGGTCTTGCGTATTGTTGGAGCGGGGGCCGCTTACTCGGTTAGGGGCGTGGGTGGGCTGTTTTAGAAGGTTGTCGGCTCCGACTCCGCAACCATCCGTACAGCCCGGCGCCAGCGGCGACGGCGGCGGTGGTGATTCCGGCGCCGCGCCAGAAGTTGGTGCGGAAGAACGGGACCTGGAAGAAGGGGGAGTGGCGGTCCGATGGCTTGAGGCGGCCGTCGAGCAGACCGTCGACGATCGTCATGGCCTCGCGGATCAGCACCTCGGTGGTGGCCTTGGCGAACGCGGCGTCGGCGAGCGCCGGGTGCCCGACGTACCCCTGACCGCCGTTCCTCAGCGGATAGTTCGGCACGACGCGGGAGACGAGCGAGTAGCGCGCGGGCGGCAGCGTGCGGAAGGACTCGTCGACGAGGTCCGGCCGCAGCAGGAGCATCAGCGACGTCTCCCACCAGCCGCCGTGCGAGTCCTCGGCGAAGGCGCCGCGCTCGGCCGCCGTCAGCGGGCGGCCCAGCTCGGCCTCGATCCGGTCCACGTAGCGCCCTCGCAAGAACTGCCAGGCCAGGTGGCCGGTGAACGAGGCCATCGTGACTCCGTGACGGCGCGTGACGATGGCCGAGGCCTCGTCGAGTGCCGTGAGGTGCCCGGGCCCGGCGTGACCGTTGGCGATCAGGATCCATCGGAATCCCGCGCGGGCCAGCGAGTCGCCGTAGTCGACGAGCGCGTCGCGCACCACCCGCTGGCGTACCGTGATCGTGCCGACCGCGTCGAACGTGAACGAGCCGAGGTGCAGCGTCGGCGCCAGCACGGCGGACCAGCCGGGCCGGCCGGCCACCACCCGCTCGGCGATGGTCTCGGCGAAGTGGCGGGCGGCGAAGGCGTCGACCCCCACGGGCAGGTGGGGGCCGTGCGCCTCGAGCGGGCTCACGGTCAGGAGGATGACCGTCTGCTCGCGGTCGAGCGCGTCGAGGTCGGGGGTCGACATCTCCTCCAGTCGGTAGACGCTCAAAAGCTGCTCCCTTTCGTGGCGGTGAAGTAGTCCTGCCTGGCGCGCTCGAGCTCGGCGACGATCGTCTCGCGCTCGACCACCAGTCGCCGGGCCGCCTGGCTCTGGGTGGCGGCCAGCACGGCGAAGCGGAGGCGGACGCGCAGCCAGCCGGCCCCGATCAAATAACGATACGCGATCAGTCCCGACAGGGGGAGCGAGAGCGCGAAGGCCGCTGCCCAGCCGGCGCCGGCCGTCCGGGCGACCAGCCAGGTCTCCAGGCTCCAGAACAGCGGGAAGGCGACGATGCTGGCCAGCAGGCGGATCGTGGCGTAATCGGTCTCCTTGCGGGCCCTCCGCCGGGCCAGCCAGCGCGGCACGAAGTACGGCAGCGCGTTGACGATCGCGCCGTAGCCGAAGAACGGCAGGCCGACAATCGCGTCCCAGGAATAGACGAGCCGGGTGCGCGTGGGCAGGCGCTGGCGCCGCGTCTTCACGACCTCGTCGCGCACGTGGTACTGGGCGAGCAGCGCGCGATAGGCCTGGATGCGCTGCCAGAGCGCCTCCACCCGCGCGGGATCGGCCGCCTTGAAGTGCTGCAGGGCGTCGGCGATCGACCGGGACAGCCGCACCGGGTCGACGTCGCGGCGCCGGAGCCCGCGGGAGTCCATGACCTGCTGGGTCAGCTCGTCGCGGTACAGCTCCTCCACCGCGCGGACGAAGCGCTGATCGTCGATGCGCTCGACGTTGACGACCTGTCCCTCCATCGCCCACTGCAGATCGCGGGTGAGCGCGTCCACCGCCTTCACCGGGTCCTCGCGATAGGCCGTCATGTAGGCCGCGGGCTGGATCGGCTCTCCGAACGAGACGAGGACGCGGCCGCGGAACGACTTGCGTGCCTCGAACGACAGGCCCACCGGGATCATCAGCAGCTGGCCCGGATGGTCGGCCTCGTACCCCAGCGCGATGCGGGCGGCTCCCGTCTTGATCCGCTGCACGCGCACCTCGGCGTGCGTGGTGCCCTCGGGGTAGATCGCGACCAGCCGGCCGCGCGTGAACGTCGCGAAGCAGGCGGCGAACGTGTCGAGGTTCTTGCCCATCTTGTCGGGATCGTCCTGCTTGCGGTAGACGGGGATGGCGCCGCAGGCGAGGAGGAAGCGCGCCATCAGCCGGTTGCGGAACATCGCGGCGGTGGCCAGGTAGTGGACCTTGCGCCGCACCGCGCCGCCCACGAGCAGCGAGTCGATGAAGTTGTTGGGATGGTTCGCGCACAGCAGGATCGGCCCGCCGGCCGGCACCCGCTCGGGGTGGCGCACGTCCACCGACTTGAAGAGGAACCACAGCCAGAACCGCGCCACCGCGCGCACGCCGCGGTAGAAGCGGTCCATCCGGTCGACCGCCGCCGGGCCGGCGCTCATGCGCTCAGCGGGCGTGGCGCTTGACCAGCGCGTCGAAGTCGTCGGCCGGCAGCGCGCGCGCCCACTCGGCGCCCTCGGAGTCGGCGCCGTACGCGTCGTCCATCCAGGCCATGGCCTCGCGCTTGTCCCTGAACAGCCGCCAGACGTGACCGGCGCCGCCGCCGGCCCGGCGCAGGTGGAAGACGGCGTCGGCGGGGGACGCGGGCTCGTGCGTCGTGCGCTGGCCGAGACGATCGAGCGTGACCCACGCCACCGCCACCCCGTGGGCCGACAGCACGCGCGCGCGCAGCGACTCCTCGCGGGGGAGCGACTCGAGATCGCACAGCCGCGGACCGTAGAAGATCGCGACCGCCTCGGCCGGGATCGCGAGCTGCGCCGTCATCGGCTGCTCGCCGGCGGCGTCGAGCAGCGCCTTGGAATCCTCGCCCACCCAGAACGTCCCCCCGCCTACAGCCACGTCCGCCCACGCCTCGACGACCGAGCCCTTCGGGACCTGGGCTCGCCGCCGCACCATGTCGTTGCCGTCGTGCAAGAAGTAGATCCGGCTCATCCCCTCAGGGGACCCGCACGAAGCCTTCCATCAGCCGGCGGGCCGTGCGATAGACGGTCACCGTCTCGGCCTTCGGCTCGCCGCCACGAGTGGTGACGTGGGCGGCAATCGGCAGCGTGCCGGAGGGGTGCCCGAGACGTATGGGATTGGCCGCGATCGTCGGCAGACATTCGTTGACGACGGTGCCGGGGATGTTCGCGGCGACGGCGAGGCACATGGCGACGGTCAGCGGGAACGCGCGGTGGCAGTTGCCCATGGAAATCGCGCGGCCGAGCACGTCGAAGTCGCGGGCACCGTAGCGGACGCCGTCCAGCGCGGTGTAGTCGGCGGCGGGCGCCACGAACGCGATCTTCGGCACCGCGGCGCTCTCGGCCATGCCCATGCGCGCGGCCGCCTCGACGCGCAGCTTCTCGAGGCGCGCGCTCAGGTCGTGGTCGCCGTCCACGGCCTGCGGCGTCTCGGTGCCGGTCAGGCCGAGATCGCGCGCGCGCACGAAGACCACGGCGTTCGTCGCGTCCACGCACGAGATCTCGACGCCCGCGATGACGTCGCGCGTGTGGCCCGTGGGCAGCAGGCGGCCGGTGCCGGCGCCACCGGGCTCCACGAAGTCCAGCGCGATGCGGGCGCCGAGGCCGGCCACACCGGCCAGCTCGAAGTCACCGCCCACCGCGGCCTCGCCGTGGGCGACCGGCACGTGGGCGACGATGAGCTTCCTGGTGTTGGTGTTGTGGATGCGCACGATCGTCTCGCCATCGCGAGCGGGGACGAGGCCCTCGTCGATGGCGAAGGGCCCGACCGAGGACGAGCAGTTGCCGCAGTTGCCGGCGTAGTCCACGAACGCCTTGCGCACCTCGACCTGCGCGAACGTGTAGTCCACGTCGGCGCCGGGCAGGCTCGGCGGGCCGATGATGCACGCCTTGGAGAGCGACGAGATCCCGCCGCCGAGGCCGTCGAGCTGGCGCCCGTTGGGGTCGGGGCTGCCGAGCGCGGCGAGCAGCACGGCGTCGCGCGCCGGCCCCGGTCCCGGCAGGTCGCGCTCGTGGAAGACGAGGCACCGACTCGTGCCGCCCCGCATGTAGACCGCGGGAATCCTCTTCTGCGTCATTGTAGCGGGCTCCGCGAGTTCGGGTAGGGACGTGGGTGGCCTGGTCTAGGCACGGGCCGGGTCTGTTGGAGCGAGTGGCGCGAGCACGGATAGGGGCGTGGGTGGCCTGGCCTAGGCACGGGCCGGCTCCGACTCGCCCGTTGGACGCGTGCCGCTCCGTGTGTGGGCCAGGATGCCGCCGGCCAGGAGGATGTCGCGCTCGCGCGGCGTGAGCGCGCAGGACGTGGTGAAGCGCGCGCCGGTGCGCGTGTTCTCGACGAGCACCGGGCGGCCGGTCGCCAGCGCCGCCCGCAGGCCGTCCAGCTTCAGCCGATCGTCACGCTCGATACCGTCCCAGGCCGCCGGATCCTCGAAGACGAGGGGAACGACGCCCCAGTTGATGAGGTTCGCGCTGTGGATGCGCGCGAACGACTTGGCCAGCACCGCGCGCACGCCCAGGTACATCGGCGCCACCGCCGCCGCCTCGCGCGAGGAGCCCTGACCGTAGGTCTCGCCGGCCACGATGATGCCGCGGCCCGCCGCCCGCGCGCGGGCGACGAACTCGGGATCGACGTACTTGAACGAGTGCTCGGCGATGGCCGGGACGTTGGAGCGGAACACGAGCACGGCGGCGCCGGCCGGCGAGATATCGTCGGTCGAGACCTTGTCGCCGAGCTTGATCAGCACGGGCGCGTCGAGACTCTCGGCCACCGGCTCGCCGAGCGGCACCGGCTTGATGTTCGGCCCGCGCACGACCTCGCCCGCTCCATCCGGCGCGACGAAGCCGGCCACCGAGGCCGCGAAGCGGGCCGGCAGCCGCACGGCCGGCTGGGCGCCGAGCGTGCGGGGATCGGTGATCACGCCCGTCAACGCGGAGGCCGCCGCCACCACCGACGAGCAGAGGTAGACCTCGTCGCCCTTCACGCCGCTGCGCCCCGAGAAGTTGCGGTTGAACGCGCGCAGGCTCTTGGTGCCGGCGGCGGGGACGTGGCCGATCCCGGCGCACGAGCCGCAGGTCGGCTCGGAGACCGTGGCGCCGGTGGCCAGCAGGTCGGCCAGCAGCCCCTCGCGGGCCATCGTCTCGAGGATCCGATGGCTGCCCGGGAAGACGATGAACGAGATGGAGGAATGCACCTGCCGCTCGCGCACGACGTCGACGACGGAGGCCATGTCGTGCCAGGAGCCGTTCGTGCACGAGCCGACCATCACCTGCTCGATCGGCGTCCCCGCGACCTCCTCGATCGGGACCACGCGGTCGGGCGAGCCGGGCAGCGCCACGAGCGGACCGATGGCACTCAGGTCCAGCTCGATCTGATCGTCGTAGGTCGCGTCGTCGTCGGCCGCGGCCGGCCGCCAGTCGTCGGCGCGGCCCAGGCGTGTGAGGAACGAGCGCGTGACCTCGTCGGAGGCGAAGAGGCTCGTCGTCAGCCCCAGCTCGGCGCCCATGTTGGCGATCGTCATGCGCTGGGCGGCGAGCAGGCTCGCCAGCCCGGGGCCCGCGTACTCGAAGATCTTGCCCGTCCCGCCCCGGACGGTGAGACGCCGCAGCAATTCCAGGATGACGTCCTTCGCGGTGACCCACGGCTGCAACGCTCCGGTGAGCCACACCCGCACCACGACCGGCATCCGGAAGGAGTAGGGACCGCCGCCCATCGCCACCGCCACGTCGAGGCCGCCGGCGCCGATGGCCAGCATGCCGGCCGCGCCACACAGCGGCGTGTGGCTGTCGGTCCCGAGCAGCGTCTGGCCGGGGATCGAGAACGACTCCATGTGGACCTGGTGGCAGATGCCGTTGCCGAGCTTCGAGAACGTCGCGCCGTACTTGCGCGAGACCGTCTGCAGATAGCGATGGTCGTCGGAGTTGCGCGAATCCACCTGGTAGACCTGGTGGTCGATGTAGGTCACCGCGCGTCCCGGCACCACGCGCGGGAAGCCGAGCGCCTCGAACTGCAGCCACGCCTGGGTGCCGTTGGTGTCCGTCAGCAGCACCTGATCGACGCCGATGCCCACCTCCTCGCCGGCGACCGCGCGGCCCGAAACCAGGTGCGCCTCGACGAGCTTGCGGGCGAGATTCAAGCGCATGGGCAGGTTCTCGTGCAGTCGGTCGTAGTGTGGGAGCGGGTGTCTGCCGCATTGTTGTAGCGGGGGCCGCTTACACGGGTAAGAGCGTGGGTGGGCCGCTTTAGAAGGTTGCCGGCGCCGACGGCGTGCATTCTTCGGGGCTGGTCGATTGAATCGGCTGTTCGATTATTGCCTCGTGGCCGTGTCCGACTCATCGCTTCGTGATGTCCACGAACGCTCTCCGCTTGGGGCCGACGTAGTCGGCGCGGGGGCGGATCAGTCGGTTGTCGTCGTGCTGCTCGACGATGTTGGCGCCCCAGCCGGCGATGCGGCCCGCGGCGATCACCGGCGTGAAGAGGTCGACCGGAATGCCGAGGGAGTAGAAGAGCGGGGCCGAATAGAAATCGACGTTCGGGATCAGCCCCTTCGCCGCGGCGATCCGCTCGTGGAGCTTGACCGCGATCTGAAACCACTTGAACTGTCCCGACTGGCGGCACGCCTCCTCGGCCATGCCGCGCAGGATGGCCGCGCGCGGGTCGCCGGCCTTGTAGACGCGATGGCCCATGCCCATGAAGCGGCGCTTCTCGGCCAGGGCGCGGTCGGCGAACGCGTCGACGCTGGACACCTCGCCGATCTCCAGCAGCGTGCGCATCACCGCCTCGCCGGCGCCGCCGTGGAGCGGCCCCTTGAGCGCGCCGACGCCGCCGGCCACGGCCGAGTGCATGTCGGACAAGGTGGAGACGATCGTCCGTGTCGTGAACGTCGAGGCGTTCAGCTCGTGCTCGGCGTAGAGGGTGAGGCTGGCGTCGAAGGCCTTCACCGCCGCCGGGCCCGGCCGCTCGCCCGTCAGCATGTAGAGGAAGTTGGCGGCGTGGGACAGGCCGGCCGCCGGCGCCACCGGGTCCTTGCCCTGCCGCACGCGGTGGTGCGCGCAGATGGCGGTGGCCATCTGGCTGGTGAGCCGCACGGCCTTGCGCACGTTGGCGGCGTGCGAGTTGTCCGCGGTGTCGGGATCGGACATGCCGAGGAAGGCCACCGCCGCCTGCAGCGGGCGGTTGGGATCGGTGTCTTTCGGCATGAGCCGGAAGGCCTGGATCAGCTCGTGCGGAATGGCCCGGGACGCCGTCAGCGCGACGACGAACCCGTCGAGCTGCGCCGGCTTGGGCAGATCGCCGTGGAGCAACAGGTAGACGACCTCCTCGAAGGTGGCCTGCCGGGCGAGGTCGGCGATGTCGTAGCCGCGGTAGGCCAGGCGGCCATTGGCGCCGTCCAGGTCGCAGAGCTGCGTCTCGGCGGCGACGACGCCCTCGAGCCCGCGGATGAGACCGGGTCCTTCGGTCATGACTGTGCCCCTCGACGTGGAGTCGTCAGCGCTGCGCCACACGTTGTGAGTCTACGACGGTATACCGTTGCCGTCCGACTGACAAGGACGGGCGCCACCGTCAGGAAGCTCTCATGTTCCGGGTGCCACCACGCCGATAATACGCGTCGTGGCCTCGCTCCCGCGTCCCGGCCTGACCCTGTCCGACGCCGGCGCCTCGCTGTCGGTGTTCGCGCTGGCCCGCGCGTCACCGGAGCGGCACCTGTTCATCGACGATCGGCGCGGGCTGCAGCGGATCGCGCTCGACATGGAGAACACGGTGCTCGCCGAGGCGCTGCCCACGCGGGTCTTCGCCGGGTTCCAGAAGTGGAGCTTCGTGCTCTCCGTCGTGCACCGCTACGCGCGCCTGGCCCGGATCGCCCGCGGGGTCTGGGTCTTCGGTCTGCCCGACATCGCCCCTCCGGCCATCGCCGGCGTCACCTGGGTCTCCCTGACGGAGCGCCACCCTCTCGCGCACGAATGGTTCCTGGTCGTCGACGCCGACGGGTACTTCGCCGCGCTCGCCGCCGAGGAGCTGAGCGACGTCGCCGTTGCAAACGAGCGACGCCGGTTCCGCGCGGTGTGGAGCTTCGACGACGCCCTCGTCCACGAGCTCACCGAGCGACTCGGCACCGCGGTGGGGCTCCCCGCCGAGCCGGCGGCGGCGAGCCGGCGGAGCGACTACCGCGCCCAGCTCACGCGGGTCGACGCCACGCTGAGTCGGCTCCTGGCGCGCCTGCAGGGCCACGACGAAGCCCTGATCCGGGCGGAGCGACTGCGGGAGGACATGACCGGGCTGCTCATGCACGATCTCCGCAACCCGCTGAGCGTCATCCTCGCGCGCACCGACCTGCTGACCAAGCTCGGGACACCGAGCCCCGAGCAGCTCGCCAGGTCGGTCGTGGCGATCCGCGCGGAGGCGCGCCGGCTCGACGAGATGCTCCTCAGCCTCGTGGACGTCGCCCGAATCGAGGCGGGGCGGCTGCAGCTCACCAGGACCGACCTGGACGTGCACGGCCTCGTGGACGGGGTCGCCGAGGCCTATCGCGCGCTGGCCCAGGCCCAGGAGAAGGCGATCGCGGTGGGCGTCGAGGTGCCGGCCGGGACGGTCGTGTCGGCCGAGCGGGACAAGCTGGTCCGCGTCCTGAGCAACCTCGTGGGCAACGCGCTCAAGTACTCCGAGCGCGGGGGTCACGTCGAGCTGCGGGTGCGGGCGACGGCGGGGGGGATCGAGTTCGCGGTGAGCGACGACGGCCCCGGCGTGTCGCCCGAGGCGCGTGAGTGGCTGTTCCAGCGCCTCGGTCAGGCCGGCCGCGATCCGCAGCGGCCGGGAACGCACCTGGGTCTCTACTTCTGCCGGCTCGTGGTCGAAGCCCACGGCGGCACCATCGGCGTGGACAACCGCCCCGCCCGGGGCGTGACGTTCCGCTTCAACCTGCCGACGGCCGCGACCTGAAGGGCCGTCTACTTCCGCCGCTGGCGGTCCCGGCACTCCACCTGCGGGTTGTACGTCTCCGGGCCGTAGCAGGTCCCGCTGGTCGGCAGTCGCTGACAGTCGCGCCGCCCCGACTCCACCGCCGGCCCCTTGAGGCTTTTCTCGACCTGGGCCACGCACTCCTGCTGCGGATTGCAGGTGCGGGCCCGCTGAGCCGAGGCCGGCAGGCTTGAGCAATCCGGCGGCTGGGCGGTCGCCGGCAGCGCGGTCAGGAGGAGCGCGGCCCCCACGATCCAGACGACGCGTGTCATGGTCATGCTCCTCACTCGTCTGACGCCACCCGGCCCGTGGCTATTCGGGACGCCGCGGGCCATCGCGCTCAGCTCCTCGGGCCTGGATGTAGAAGGTGCCGGTGGCGAGCGCGACCAGCGTGTCGCCGTCGCCGTAGACCTTCGCCTCGATCACGCCGACCCGCTTGGTGCGCGCGACCACGGCCGCCTCGGCGGCGATCGACCCGCCGGTCACCGGCAGCAGGTAGTTCATCTTGATCTCGAGCGTCGCGCACAGCTCGCCGGGGTCGAGCTGCGAGAAGAGCGCCGCACCCATCGCGGTGTCGGCGACGCTGTAGATGACGCCGCCGTGCACGGTGCCGTTGGGGTTGAGGTGCTTGGCCCCGACCTCCAGCTCGAACCGGGCCCGCCCGTCGCCGACGGTCTTCGGACGCATCCCCAGCAGCTCGGCGAACGGCCAGGCCACGGCCGCTTACTTGAAATGCGGGTCGATGCGGGCGTCGATCAGGTACGGTCCGCCGCTGGCGAGCGCGCGGCCCATGGCCGGGCCGACCTCGGACACCTTCTCGATCCGCTCGCCGGGGACGCCGAACGATTTGGCGAGCCCGACATGGTCGATGAGCGGGCGGTCGAGATCCATGCCGACGTACCGGTCGTCCTCCGCCGAGAACCCCTTCAGCGCCAGCGTGCGCTGCTTGAGGATGCGGTAGGAGGCGTTGTTGAAGATCACGTAGACGACCGGTACCGAGTCGTGGGCCGCGGTCCACAGCCCCTGGCAGGTGTACATGGCGCTGCCGTCGCCGATCAGCCCGATCACCGGCCGCTGGGGCAGCGCCAGCTTCACGCCGATCGCGGCCGGGAGCCCCCAGCCGATGCCGCCGCCGCGCAGGCCGAAGAAGCTCTTGGCATCCTCGCACTTGAAGAACGTGCGGACACCGGCGCCCGAGGAGATCGTCTCGTCCACGATCGTCGCGCCGGAGGGCGTGGCCTGGGCCACCGCGTGCACGAGCGCCAGCGGGGCCATCGGCGCCAGGTTGGCCGCCTGCCGCGCTTTCTGTTCCAGCTCGGCCCGCTCGGCCGCGTTGGCGGCCACGGCGGCCGCGCGGCGCTTGGCCGCCTGCGGGTGGCCGGTCTTGCTGCTGTGGCGGCGCACCGCCTCGCACAGCTCGGGCAGCGTGGCCTTGGGGTCGCCCTGGATGCCGACCGCCGCGGCGTAATTCTTGCCGATCTCCCACGGATCGACGTCGATGTGGATGACGTCCAGGCCGTGGGGCATCGGCTCGACGTCCGAGGGAAGCGAGAGCGTGAACAGGTCGGCGCCGATCGAGCAGAGCAGGTCGTAGCGCATCAGGAACGCGCGGATGGGTGGAGCCAGCCGCGGGAACGTCCCGCCGCACAGCGGGTGCGAGAACGGGAAGTTGCAGGTGGAGGCCACGCCCTCGCTGACG
>JBGPZN010000093.1:0-9828 GCA_041493815.1 Methylomirabilia bacterium | reverse complement strand
CCTCATGCATCTGGGCGGCAAGATCGAGATCCACAACAAGGTGCCGATCCGCACGCGCGACGACCTGTCGATGGTCTACACGCCGGGCGTCGCGCGAGTGTGCATGGCCATCCACGAGGATCGCCAGCGGGCGTTCGCGCTGACGATCAAACACAACACCGTGGCCGTCGTCACCGACGGCACCGCCGTGCTGGGCCTGGGCGACATCGGCCCGGAGGCGGCCCTGCCGGTGATGGAAGGCAAGGCCATGTTGTTCAAGGAGTTCGCCGGGGTGGACGCCTTCCCGATCTGCCTGGCCACCAAGGACCCCGCCAAGATCGTGGAGACGGTCAAGCACCTGGCCCCGGCCTTCGGGGGCGTCAACCTGGAGGACATCGCCGCGCCCCGGTGCTTCGAGATCGAGGAGCGGCTGCGCAAGGACCTGGACATCCCCGTCTTCCACGACGACCAGCACGGCACCGCCGTGGTTGTGCTGGCGGCACTGCTGAACGCCCTGCGCATCGTGAAGAAGCCGTTGCGGTCCCTGCGGGTGGTGGTCACGGGGGTGGGGGCGGCGGGGACGGCGACGATCAAGATTCTTCAATCGAGCGGCGTACGCGACATCATCGGCGTCGACGAGCACGGCACGCTGTACCGCGGCCGCGCCAGGGGCCTGGACTTCATGAAGCGCTGGGTGGCGCACAGCACGAACCCTCGCCAGGTCAAGGGCGGGCTGGCCGAGGCGGTGCACCGGGCCGACGTGTTCATCGGGCTGTCGGTTCCCGGCATCCTGACGGTCCGCGACGTGAAGCGGATGGCGCGGAATCCGATCGTGTTCGCGATGGCCAACCCGGTGCCGGAGATCCAGCCGGAAGAGGCAGAGCGTCACGTGGGGGTGATGGCTACCGGGCGGTCGGACTATCCGAACCAGATCAACAACGTGCTGTGCTTCCCGGGGTTCTTCCGGGGCCTGCTCGATAGCCGCGCCCGCACCGTGAATGACGAGATGAAGGTTGCGGCCGCCCGCGCGCTGGCCGCCTGCGTGGCGCGCGGCGAGCTGAGCGCGGAGTACATCATCCCCAGCGTCTTCAACAAGTCGGTGGCGCCCGCGGTGGCCGAAGGCGTGGCCCGCGCCGCCTGGCAGACGGGCGCGGCGCGCCGGCGCCGCCGCTTCGACGTCTCCGTGGGCCAGTGACGGCGCCGCCGTGTCTGTCCGTCGTCATTCCCGCGTTCAACGAGGCCATCCGGCTGCCGCCGTATCTGGACGAGGTCGTCGGTTTCCTGGAGGGCCGCGGCGAGCCGTACGAAGTCGTCGTGGCGGACGACGGTTCGACCGACGGCACGGCGGCGGCGGTGCGGGCGCTGGCCGAGCGCCATCCCGTGGTGCGGCTGCTGCCGCTCGGCCGCAATCGGGGCAAGGGCGCGGCCGTGCGCGCCGGGATGCTCGCGGCGGCCGGTGCCGCCCGGCTCTTCACCGACGCCGACGGCGCCACGCCGATCGCCGAGCTCAAGCGCCTGGAGCCGGCGCTGGCGAGCGGAGCGGACATCGTGATCGGCTCCCGCGTGCTGCTCGACCCGGCCGTGGCTGTGCGCACACGGCGGCACCGGGTGGCGGCCGGGCGCGTCTTCAACTGGCTGGTGGCGCGCCTCGGCCTGCGCGGCGTCGCCGACTCGCAGTGCGGATTCAAGCTCTTCACCGCCGCCGCGGCCGAGGCGCTGTTCGGCGCGCTCGAGACTGCCGGCTTCGCCTTCGACGTGGAGTTGCTGCTGCGCGCGCAGGCTGCGGGCTACCGGATCGTAGAGGTCCCGGTGAACTGGGCCGACCAGCAGGGCAGCAAGGTGGGCGTGCTCAGGAGCGGGCCCGGCATGGTGGTGCAGATCCTCCGCGCGCGCCGGCGGATCGGGCGGCGATGAGCCTCGCGCGGCGCGTGCAGGCGATCGAGCCGTTCCTGGCCGTGGAGGTGGCCGAGCGGGCCCAGGCGCTCGAGCGCCAGGGCGTGGACGTCGTCCACCTCGGCTACGGCGAGCCGGACTTCGCCCCCCCGCTCGTGGTCCAGCAGGCCCTCGAGAAGGCGGTCCGGGACGGGCACATGCGGTACACGCACAGCCTCGGCATCCTGCCGCTGCGGGAGGCGATCGCCGACCACTACCGCGCGACGTACGGCGTGAAGGTCTCGCCCGAGCAGATCCTGGTCACGCCCGGCACCTCGCCGGCGATGCTCCTGCTCTTCGGCGCGCTGCTCGATCCCGGCGACGAGGTCGTGCTCAGCGATCCCTACTACGCCTGCTATCCGAACTTCATCCGCTACGCGGAGGGCGTGCCGGTGTACGTGGACACGACGGAAGAGGACGGGTTTCAGTACCGTCCCGAGGCCATCGCGTCCCGGCTCGGACCGCGCACCCGGGCGATCCTCGTCAACTCGCCGGCCAATCCGACCGGCGCCGTGCTGGCGCCGGACCGGATAGCGGCCATCGCGGCGCTGGCCGAGCAGCGGAGGGCGTTCGTCGTCGGGGACGAGATCTATCACGGCCTCACCGAGGGCGGCCGCGATCGCTCGATCCTCGAGTTCACCGACCGCGCCTTCGTCCTGAACGGGTTCTCCAAGGCGTTCGCGATGACCGGCTGGCGGCTGGGCTACGTGATCGCGCCGCCGAGCCACGTACGCGCGCTGCAGCGCCTGTACGGCAACTTCTTCATCTCGACCAACGAGTTCGTTCAGTGGGCGGGGGTGGCGGCGCTTCGCGAGGCCGCCGACGAGCCGGCGCGCTTCGCCCGCATCTTCGCGGAGCGCCGGCGGATCATGATCGAGGGGCTTCGCGCGATCGGGCTGGGGGTGGGCTTCGAGCCGACCGGCGCCTTCTACATCCTCGCCAACGCGCGTCACTTCTCCGCCGACTCGCTGGGCTTCGCCTACGAGATCCTCGAGCGGAGCCACGTCGCCGTCACGCCGGGCATCGCCTTCGGCCAGAACGCCGAGGGTTACCTGCGCTTCTCCTACTCGGCCTCGGTCGAGCGGATCCGTGAAGGGCTACGCCGGCTCGGCGCCTTCCTGGCGACCCGCCGGTGACGTCCCCGGCGTGCCCGGCCTGTACGGGGCAGTGGCCGGCGCCCGAGCAACGCATCGCCGACTGCGGCTCGACGATCGCCTACCTGCACGACGACCAGTTCTTCGAGGGCTGGACGGTCCTGGTGCTCAAGCGCCACGCCACCGAGCTGTGGCAGCTCGAGGCGGCCGAGCGGGCCCGGCTGATCGAGGAGGTCACGCGCGTGGCCCAGGCCGTCGGCGCGGCATTCGGAGCGGTCAAGATGAACTACGAGCTGCTCGGCAACGCGATCGCCCACATCCACTGGCACCTTGTTCCGCGCCGCGCCGACGATCCCTCACCGCGGCAGCCCGTGGGGACCGTCGCCCACGAGCCGCGGCGGCTCGCCCCAGGCAAGATGGCCGAGCGGATCGCACGGATCCGCTCGCACCTCGGCGCCTGAGGAGGATGGACTCGGCCTACGTCGCCGCCCACCTCGCGGAGGACCGCGAGCACTGGTGGTTCCGCGGCCGCCGCGCGGTCGTCCTCGCCGTGCTCGGCCGCGCGCTGCCGCCGGGGCCGCATCGCCTGCTCGACGTCGGATGCGGCACCGGCAACGTGCTGGAGGCGCTCGGCCGGTTCGGGGAGGAGGTCGGCATGGAGGCCGACGCCGCGCTGGTCGCGGCCGCGCGCACCGCGGGGCTCGACGTCCGCCGCGGCGCGCTGCCCGACGACCGCGTCGTTGTCGCCGGCTGGCCCGACGTCGTCCTGCTGCTGGACGTGCTCGAGCACCTCGCCGCCGCCGCCGCGGCGCTGCACACGGCCCACGCGCTACTCGAGCCGGGCGGCACGCTCGTCGCCGCCGTCCCGGCCTACTGGTGGCTGCGGAGCGGCCACGACGTGGCGCTCGGCCATCGCCGCCGCTACAGCGCCGCGCGCCTGCGGGCGGTGGTGGAAGCGGCCGGCTTCACGGTCGCCTCGCTCAGCTACTTCAACATGCTGCTGCTGCCGGCGATTGCCCTGGTGCGCACGTGGAAGAGGCTGCGCGGCGCTCAGGCCCACGATCTCGTGCGGCCCCGGGCGGCCGTCAACGCGGCGCGCGCGCGCGTCTTCGCCCTGGAGGCGGCGATCGTTCCGCGCTGTCCGCTGCCGTGCGGTGCCTCCGTGCCCGTGATCGGACGGCGATGACGCCGGGCGCGCCGCCCCGCGTCCGGGCGCTGCTCGGAGTCGTCTTCGCGGGGCTCGCCGTCGCGGCGGCCGTGTGGCTGGCTATCGACCGGCGGCCGCCGGAGTGGGACCACGCCAACCATCTGGAGCGCGCGGTGCTCTGCGCCCGCGACCTGCGTGCCGGCGACGTCGGCGCGATCCTCGATCGCTCGTCGTTCTATCCGCCGCTGGTCCTGTGCCTGGCCGGCGCGGCGTCGCTGGCTCTGCCGATCGAGGTGGCGGCGGTCGTGGTGATGCTCGGGTTCCTGGCGCTCGGCATGACGGCCGTATTCCAGCTGGGCCGCGCGCTCGACGGCAACGAGACGGGCCTGACGGCGGCGCTGCTGTTCGCCACCGCTCCGTTTGTCGTGTACTCGTCGCTGCGCTTGCAGCTCGACCTGCCGCTGGCGGCGATGGTCGCGCTCGCCCTGGTCGCGCTGCTGGCGAGCGAGGACTTCACGCGGCGCGGCCCCGCGCTGGCGTTCGGGGTCGTGTGCGGCCTCGGGCTGCTGACCAAGCCGACGTTCGTCCTTTTTGTGGCGCCGCCGGCGGCGCTGCTCCTGCTGCGCGGGCGCCGGCGTGGCCTGGTGGGCGCCGCGCTCGCGGTGACGGCGGCCGCCGCGCTGAGCCTGCCCTGGTTCGGGCCACGCCTGTTCGGCCTCGGCGCTCAGCTCGATGCCCGTGCCTTCGCCCAGGCCGCCGAGGCCGGCCAGCCGGACGCGCTGACGCTGGCCGGGCTCACGTTCTATCCGCGCTGGCTCGGCTACGAGATCGGCCTGGGCGCCGCCGCGCTGGCCGCGATCGGCCTCGGCGTGGCGCTCGCCCGCCGGCGGTGGTTTTTGGCGGTCGCCGTGCTGGCGCCGTTCGTCGTGCTCGAGCTGATCCAGAACAAGAACCTCCGCTACGCGCTGCCGCTGCTCGGCGCTCTCGCCGTGCTGGCGGCGGTCGGGCTGCACGCGCTGCCCGTACGGGCTCGCCGGGGCGCGGTGGCGGCGCTGATCGGGCTCGGCCTCGTGCAGACGAGCGCGGTCATGGCCGGCGTGCCGCCCAACGTCTGGATCCCCGGACTGGCGACGTGGTGGGTGCCGGCCTCGCCGCCCCGGCGCGCGGACTGGCGCCACCGCGAAATCCTCGCCCTGCTCGAGCGCGACCGGCGCGGCGCCCCGGCCACTGTCAGCGTCGTGCCCAACTTCGACGTGTTCTCGGTCAGCAACTTCCGCTACTACGCGGTCCGCGACGGCCTCGGCCTCCGATTCGTCCGCGCCTGGGACGATCCGCCGCTGGGCATCGACTACATGGTGCTGAAGAGCGGTGAGCAGGGTCCGTCGTGGACCGCGGAGAAGTCGCGCCGCGTGGCCGACCGGCTCGCCGCCGATCCGCACCTGGCGCGCGTCTTTCCGGTCATCGCGGAACTCCCGCTGCCCGACGGCTCCACCGCGGTCGTGCGCGCCCGCCGCCTGGCGGCGGTGACGCGCGCGACGCCGGCCCGCCTGGCGGCGGCGATCGAGGCGGGGCTCCGGCATCGGCTCGGGGACGTCGCCCGGGACGTGGAGCGCCTCGAGATCCGCCTCGTGTACGACGACGGGATCCTGAGCGGTCACGTGCGGCGGGCTGAGATCCGCGCGGGGGCGGCCACGCTCGGCGAGTTCGGCCGGCCGGGCACCGCGCACTTGCGCGTGCACGATCTCGGCCTGGCGCTGGACGACCTGCTCGTGAATCCGTGGAGCGCACTGGCCGAGAGCCGCTTCGATCCGCTCGACGCCGGCCGGGTGCGCCTGGAGACCGCCACGGTGACGCTGGCGGATCTGCAATCGTTCGTGACCGGGCTCAAGCGCTTCCGCCGCTCGACCGTGACCGCGGACGGCGACGCGCTGGCGATCACGATCCGCCAGGCCGGGCCCGACGTCAGCGCGCGCATTCGCGTGCTGCCCGCCGCCGATCGCCCGTTCGCGCTTCAGGCGGAGCGCGTGCGGGTCGGCGGCGTACCGGTGCCCGATGTGCTGGTCAACTGGGTCATCCGCAACTTCGATCCCACGCCGCGTATCGCGAACCGCATGCCGTTCCCGGTGCAGATCGGGCGCGTGTCGGTGGGCGACGAGGCGCTGCGGATCTCACGCGAGCGGTAGAAGAGGAGACGCGATGCGAGAGACGCCGGTCGCGAGGCGGGCGCGGGCGCGCCGGATCCTGGCGGCGCTGCAGCACGCCTATCCCGACGCGAAGATCGCGCTGAACTTCTCCAACCCATACGAGCTGCTGGTGGCGACGATCCTCTCGGCTCAGTGCACAGACGAGCGGGTGAACATGGTCACGCCCCCATTGTTCCGCCACTACCCGACCGCGCGCGACCTGGCGCGCGCGAACCCGGAGCGGCTCGAGGGCGAGATCCGCTCGACCGGGTTCTTCCGGGCCAAGACCCGCTCGCTGCTCGGCATGGCCCAGGCGATCGTCGAGCGCCACGGCGGTGAGGTTCCCGGCGCGCGTGACGCCCTGACCGCGCTACCCGGCGTGGGGCTGAAGACCGCCAACGTGGTGATCGGCAACGCGTTCGGCGGCGACGCCCTCGCGGTCGACACCCACGTCTTCCGGGTGTCGCAGCGGCTGGGCCTGGCCCGCTCCGACGATGCCGAGGAGATCCACGACCAGCTCGTCGCCACGCTGCCCCGCGGCCGGCTGACCCAGGCGACTCATCTCTTGATCATCCACGGCCGTCGCACCTGCCACGCCCGCAAGCCGGCCTGCCCGGCGTGTCCCGTGCTGACGCTGTGCCCGTGGCCCGACAAGACCAGGCCCGAGGTCACAGCCCCCCGGTCACGTCGATCGTGACGCCGGTGACGAAGTCGGCGTCGTGGGAGGCGAGAAAGCAGATCACGCGGGCCTGGTCGGCGGCCTCGGCCATGCGGCGCAGCGGTGTGCGGCCGATCTCCCGCGCCTGCTGCTCGGGCGTCCGGCGCTCCCACACCGGACGGATGCGCTCGGTCAGGGTCATGCTCGGTGCGATCGCGTTCACGGTGATGCCCGACGGGCCGAGCTCGATCGACAGCTTGCGCGTGAGCGCAATGATGCCGCCCTTGGCGGCGGCGTAGGCGCTGCTGCTGCTCTCGCTGAGCCCGCGGCCGGCGATGGACGAGAGATTCACGATCTTGCCGCCGCGCTGCCGCTTCATCACCGGGACCACCGCGTGACAGAAGAGGAACGTGCCGGTCAGGTTGAAGTCGATGAGACGCTGCCAGTCGGCCAGCGACAGCGCGTCGACGGTCGCCGCCGAGTCGCGGATGATCGTGCTCCCGCCCACGGCGTTGACCAGGATGTCGATCCGCGTGTGCTCGCGGACGACGCGGTCCACGGTGTCCTGGACCTGCGCGGCGTCGAGGGCGTCGGCGCGCATCCCGTGGATCCGGCCGCCGGCGTCGCGCAGGGCCGCCACCACCTTCTCCAGGCGTCCCTGGTCGGTGTCCACCGCGACGACGGTTCCGCCCTCGGCGGCGATGATCTCCGCCGTCGCCTTGCCGATCCCGCTCGCCCCCGCGGTGATGAGCGCCACCTGGTCAGTGAATCGCATGGGCCACGTCCTTTCCGCCGAGACACTACCATCGGCCGGGTGCACGACAGGATTGTGAGATGACCTCAGCCGGCGCGGGCGGGTGCCGCCAGTGACCGGCGCTCCCAGAAGTCCTCGAAGCGGCCGCTGAGCTTGCAGCAGCGCAGGGCGATGATCGAGTTGGCGCCGGCCACGGTCCAGTGCATCCCGGCGCGCTTGAGCCGGGTCGCGATGGCTACCTTGCAGCCGGCTTCGACGACTCCGGAGCCGACACACAGACCCTGGGCGCGGCACTCGGGGTAGCGCATCCGGTGGCGGTTGCCAATGACGTAGTCCAGGCACTTGCGCGCCTCGTCCTTGGCGCCGGCATGCACGCGCAGCGCGGCCAGCACAGCGTCCAGGTCCCCGCCGTCCAGTTCGTCGTGACGCTGTTGGGCCCACTGCCGGCCGAGGTCGCTGCCCGGTCCGTAGATCGCTTTGGCGACGTCCGACAGATGCTGCTTGGCGTGGTAGAGGTCGACGATCTGGATGGCACCGGGAAACTGCTCGTCGGCCAGGTTCCAGATCCACGGGGCGCCGTCGCCCAGGACGACGCGGCGCGGGGCCTGGTCGAAGCCGCGGCGCCTGGCTTCGCGGGCCGTACGCTGGGCAAATTCCGACACCTCCTCGTCGGTGTCGCGGCTGGCCGCGCTCTCGATGGCCGCCGAATAGGTGACCGATCCGGGGTCCCGCACCGGGGTGCCTTCGTCATCGCGCGCCTCAGCGGTCCAGACCGTGACGAGCTTGACCTCACGCGTCTTGGCCGAACCGTCGGGCTGCTTGCCCGCGCGGCCCTCCAGCTCCGCAGCCCTCATCGGGACGCCGGTGCCGTCCATGCCCAGGTACATCGTCGGGGCCGGTGGTGGGTCGGGCTCAAGTACGATCCGCTCGTCCTGAGCGATCTCGCGGCCGAGCCGCTCGGCCGTGCGCTCGACCTGCTTCGCGTCGACCGTGACGCCGGCAAGCTCGCGCATCAGCTCGCTGCCTTCGGCGAAGCTGACCATCGCCCCGACCCGACCAACCATGCGGGTGACCGCGGGCGAGAGCGAGGAGTCTTCCAGCCCCAGGGCCCGATCGCGGGGGCAGAAGCCGCTGCCGCAGGTCCCGCAGTGGTAGTAGGCGCGCTCCAGACGAAGCTCACCGAGCGCGCTCTGGAATGTCTTGACGTGCCGGCCGCCGTAACGGGCTTCCTTTCGACACGCGCACGCCAAGGTAGGGCCGTGGTGGTCGGAGCGATCCGCGTTGAGCCGTTGCTCCACGGCCCGAGCCGCCACGCCAAGCGCCCGCCGGCGGGCCGCTGTCTCGATGGCCTCGAAGTCCAGCCCGTCGACTGCGCCCGGACCTATGAGCGCTTCGATCTCGGCGCTGACTTCCGCGGCGAGGGCTTCTTTGAGCCCCCCTTTTTGGCGGCCTCTTGCGAGGTCGCCTCGGGTGCCTCCAACTCGGCGTCGGCCCACGGCTCGCAGGCCTCCCAGTAGGCCTCGACGTGGCGCCGGAACTGCTGGCCGGCGGCGATCTGCTGCCGGACCACGGGGGCCTGGGCCGCGGAGACGAAGCGCGACTGTGTCTGGCCCCGGATGGTCCGGGTCACGCTGTAGTACGGGCCGTGGCGGGCCTCGGGGCGATCGGCACAGGCACAGCCGGGCTTGCTGCACTTCACGTAGCGCTCCGAGAGCGAGCCGCGGCGCATCGGGGTGGGGGTTGCGAGCCGGGTGGCCAGCGTCCGCACTCGTACCGGGACCTCGGGGGTGTCCGCCATGCACTCCCTCCTTACGGCCGTCAGGGCCGTAAGATCATCCTACCACCCCCTCGTGTCTTCCCCTTCCTCATTCTGGTGTCGTGCACCCTATCGCACGCCCGGAGTTGTAATCTTCCGCGTAGTTGCGTAGACTCCATCTTTCCATGCTCGATTCCCTGTCGACGAGACTGCAAGCGATCTTCGACCGGCTGGGCGGCCGCGGCCGGCTGAGCGAGGACAACATCCAGGAGGCGCTGCGCGAGATCCGCGTGGCCCTGCTGGAAGCCGACGTCAACTTCAAGGT
>JBGPZN010000090.1:0-9943 GCA_041493815.1 Methylomirabilia bacterium | reverse complement strand
GAGAGCCTGGACGCCGCCGGCAAGGTCATCAACCAGAACGTCGCCTGGGTGCCCGGCGACGTGCTCGGGGGCGGGCGGCTGTTCTTCCAGGTCCCGACCGCCCCGGCTCCCGCCTATCGGGTGCGGGTCTTCTCCTACGATCGGATCGAGATGGACGGCGGCAACTTCCGCTGAGCGTCGGGAATATGCAATCCGCCGACGGTATGCGCCTGGCGGGACCGCTCGCCGGCCACCGAGTCCTCGTCGTCGAGGACGACGCCGACTCCCGTGACGCCATCCGGCTGAACCTGGAGGCCTCCGGGGCCAGCGTGGCCACCGCGGCGAGCGCCAGCGAGGCGCTCGCCGCCCTGGCCGCCCAGCCGTGCGACGTGGTCGTCAGCGACCTGGCCATGCCCGACCAGAGCGGCTTCTGGCTCATCACCAGGATCCGCCTGCTCTTCTCGCGGCGCCACGTGCCCGTCATCGCGGTCACCGGCCACCCGTTCCCGCCCGCCGGCGTCTTGCGGGCCGGCTTCGACGACGTCATGCAGAAGCCGGCCGATCCGGACGCGCTGTGTGCCGCCGTGGCAGCGCTACTGTCGGCCGACGATACACCCGGCCGCGGCAAAGGCTGATCGCGCCGCCCGCGTGCCACTCTGCCGGGATCTCGCCGCGAAAATTCCCGAAAGTCCATTGTGTCGGATGAGCTTTTTCGTCATCATGTCCGTAACGTGTTGATTCCCGGGAGGCACGAGGTATGAGCGAGTTGAACGACGTGACTCCGGCGCTGGAGCCTGTGGCCTACCGCACGCCGCTGGAAGATTCGCTGCTCGACATCACGGCGGCGATGAGCGTGGAGTCCAACGTCGAGGCGTTGCTGAACCGGATCCTGGAAGAGGCCCGCGTTTTCACGCGCGCCGAGGCCGGCACGATCCTCCTCATCGAGGGCGATCACCTGAAATTCGCCGTGATCCAGAACGATCCGCTGGCGACGCGCTACGGCACCGGCGAGCTGCGCCGCCGCCTGCAGATGCTCCCGCTGCCGCTGAGCGAGCCGAGCCTCGCCACCCACGTGGCGCTGACGGGCGCCACGCTCAACCTCGAGGACGCGTACGCCAGCCACGTGGTGGGGCCGATCTTCAACCGCGCGATCGAGGACACCGCCGAGTACCGGACGCGCTCGCTGCTGGCGCTGCCGCTGCAGACGGCGTCGGGCATCGTCATCGGCGTCATGGAGCTGATCAACGCCCGCCGGGAGCCGGACGTGATCATCCCGTTCGGCACCGAGACCGAGCGCCTGGCGCGCGCGTACGCCTCGCTGGCGGCCGTCGCCGTCCACCGCGCGATCCTGGACGAGGCGAACTTCAAGGACACGCTGACCGACCTCTACAACCGGCGCTACCTCTCCATGCGGGTCGACGAGGAGGCTGGCCGCTACAAGCGCTTCGGCCACCCCGTCTCGGTCGTCTCGATGGACCTCGACAACTTCGACCGGATCAACCGCAAGGCCGGCCAGCCGGGCGGCGACGCGGTGCTGCGCGAGGTCGGCGTGCTGCTGCGCCGGAACTCGCGCCGGTTCACCGTCGTGGCCCGCGACCGTGGCGACGACTTCGCCATCATCCTGCCCGACACCCCGAGGGCCGGCGCGGTGACCTACGCCGAGCGCATCAAGTCCGCCGTCGAGCGCCATCCGTTCGAGCACGGCACGGTGACGGCCAGCCTCGGCGTGGCCTCGCTCCCCGACAGCGTCACCGCCCCCGAGGAGCTGCTGGGCGGCGCCTACCAGTCGGTCGCCGACGCCAAGCGGCGCGGGGGCAATCGCGTCGCGGTGCTCTGAGCGAGACCGACCGCCCCGCCCCCGTCCGCGCTCGGCCGCCACCCGGTGACCCTCGCCCGGCTCGTCCGCGGGCCGCACGTGCTGCCGCTCGCGATGTTCTTCGGCACCTTCTCGTGGTCGTTCGTGTACGTGAGCCTGCCGTTCCACATCCACCGGATCTCCACCTGGGACGCCACCTCCACCCTGCGCTGGACCGGCTGGATCCTCGGGATCTCGCCGCTGGCGACGGTGGCGATGGCGCCGCTGTGGGGCCGACTGGCCGGCCGCGGCAATCCCAAGTTCTACTTCGTGCTCGTGCAGTTCCTGCAAGGCGCGGGGTTCTTTGCCATGGCGGCCGCGCACACGCTGCCCGAGCTGTTCGCCAGCCGCCTGCTCCTCGGCGTGATGGGCGCGGCGTCGACCTTCGCGTTCATCAGCGCGGGCCGCGCCGACGATCCGGGGGAGGTGCGGCGCCAGGTCGCCGCGATGCAATCGGCGATGACCGTGGGCGGGGTGATCGGGCCACTCTGTGGCGCCATCGCCGCCGCCCGGCTGGGATTCGCGCCGTCCTTCGTGCTCGGCGGGTTCGTGCTGTTCGGATGCGGCGCGCTCGTGCACTGGGGCGTGCCGGCCTCCGCGGCGCCGGCGGCGCCCCCGCCGGCGCCGCGGTCGCACCACTGGCGGGAGACGACGCTCGTGTCGCTGCTCGTGCTCGGCGGCTCGACGCAGATCTTCTTCCTGACCTCGATCCTGCCCCAGGTGATGACCGACCTCGGCATCGCCGCCGACCGTACGCTCGAGGTCGGCGGCGTCATCATTTTCGCCTCCGGCGCCGCCGCCGCGGTGGGCTCGCTGGCGGCGCCGCGTCTGGCCGAGCTGCTCCCGGAGCGCCGGCTCGTCGCCGGGCTGCTGGTCGGCTCGTCGCTGGCCGTCGGCGCGCTGGCGGCGGCGCCCGGCGTGTGGACCTATGGCGCGCTGCGCTTCGTCCAGGTGTTGTGCATCGCCCCGGTGTTCCCGATCGTCGTCGCGCGCGTCGCCCACACGCTCGGCGGTGAGGCGATCGGCGTGATCAACGCCGCCCGGATCGGCGCCTCGTTCCTGGGTCCCGTGATCGCGACGTCGCTGCTGGCGGCCGGCTCGCCGGTCCTCCTCTACGTGGCGCTGTGCCTGATCGGGCTGGCGTGCCTGCCGCTGTCGGCGATGCGGGCCCACGTCCCCGCCGTGCCGCGATGAGCCGCCCGCTTGTCGACATCCGGCTCGACACGCTGTCGACGCGGGGCGGCCGGCCGCCCGGGCTGGACGCCGTGTCGGTGCACGTGCGCTACGGCGAGTTCTTCACGTTCCTGGGACCGCCGCACTCGGGCAAGACCGACGTGCTCAAGGCGGTGGCGGGTTTCATGCCGGTGACGAGCGGCCGGATCCTCGTCGATGCCCAGGACATCGGCGCGTTGCCGCCCGGCCGGCGCTCGACGGGCTACGTGTTCCAGGACGGTGCCCTGTGGCCGCACCTCACCGTGCGCGAGCACGTCGCGTTCGGCCTCGAGCAGCAGGGCCTGGCGGCGGACGACGTCGCCCGACGGGTCGAGGTCGTGGCGACTCGCCTGGGGCTGGCCGCCTGCCTCGACCGGCGGCCGGCCGCGCTCACGCCGGCCGAGCGGCGCCGGCTGGCACTGGCGCGGGCGCTGGCCGTGGAGCCGCGCGTGCTGCTGCTCGACGAGCCGCTGGCCCACCTCGACCCGCTCGAGCGCAAGACGCTGCGGCTGGAGCTGGCCAAGCTGCACCGCGATCTGGCCGTCACGACTATCCACGTCACGCGCGACGCCGCCGACGCGCTCGCGCTCTCCGACCGGTTAGCCGTGCTGCGCGGCGGGCGCGTGCAGCAGATCGGCGAGCCGGCCGAGGTCTACCAGCACCCCGTCAGCCGGGACGTCGCCGAGGCGCTGGGGCCCGCCAACTTCCTGCCGGTGCGCGTGATCGAGGTGCGTGACCTCGGCGTCGTGGTGGAAACCGACGGGGGCCACCGCATTCCGGTGGCGGGCGTGGGCGCGTACGGCAAGGGCAGCCGCGGCCTGCTGGTGCTCCGGCCCGAGCTGCTCGTCCTCACCGAGGCCTCGATGGCGCGCAGCCCCGGCCTGCCCGGGACCGTCACCCTGCGCGTCTTCGAGGGCGCCCGCCATCTCTACGAGGTCGACATCGGCGCCGGCCAGCTCGTCCGCGTGGAGCTCGCGTCCGCCTTCGGCGATCGCATCTTCCGCGTCGGCGACCGCGTCCGCATCGAGACGTCGAGCGACACCGTCGTCATCGTCCCCGACGGCGCGGATCAGAACGCGTAGGTTCGATCCTGCTCCAGCATGGTGATGCGGGCGCCGCTGACGGCGCCCAGCTCCTCACCGATCTCGTCGTAGAACTGCGGCTTGACGTGGAAGATCAGGACGGGGACGTCGTCCGGCATCTTGTCCAGCTCGCGCCGGATCAGCTCCGGCGTCATGTGGCGCGCGATGTCGGCGAGGGCGGCCAGCCGGTTGGGGAACGCGCATTCGAGAATCACCGCGCGCAGCCCGCGCACCTCGCGCGCGGCCTTCCACAGCGCGTCGGTGGGACCGGTGTCGCCGGAGTAGATCAGGGCGCTGGTGCCGTCGTGCACGATGAAGCCGCTCGTCGGCACCGTGTGGTTGACCGGCACCGGCCGCACCCAGAAGTCGCCCACGCGCTGCTCGGTATCCTCCCGCAGCGACTGGAAACGGAGCACGGGCGCCTGCGGGCTGGGCAGCTTGGTGAAGTCGGGCCACACGGTGTCGTTGAAGATCGAGGCCCGCAGCGTGGCGACCACCGGCTCCAGGCTGGCGATCGTCAGGGGCGTCTGCGCCTCGCACAGCGCCAGCGTCTCGGTCAGGTAGGCGAGGCCGGCGATGTGATCGAGGTGCGAGTGGGAGACGAGCGCGTGCTCGATCGCGAGCTGCTCGGCACTGGCCAGCGCACCGCCGACGGTGCCGCCGTCGATCAGGACTCGGTCGTTGAGCAGGAAGGCGGAGGGCCGCTGCGCGAGTCCCTCGGCTCCATACGCGCCGAGCACTCGGATCTTCATTCTTCGGCGATAGTAGCATACAGTGTTGGGGATGCTCGGCGGCCGCGCGAGCGCGCCATCGTGACGCGATATCTCGACGGGATCGGCGCGGCGGCGGCCGGCGTCGTGGTGCTGTCCATGCTCCTGACCGCCATCGTGGGCAAGCTCGTGCGCGGGCGCCGTGTGCGGAGGCGGCTGGCGCCGTTCTTCCCTCCCGCCGTGCTGCGCGAGATCGCGCGACGGCCCGACCACACCGACCTGGCCCCCCGCCGCCGGCTGGTGACCGTCCTGTTCTCCGATCTCCGCGGGTTCACCGCGCTGGCCGAGATGCTGGACCCCCCCGCCGTGGCCGAGCTGCTAGGTGACTATCTCACCGAGGTGACCCAGGTCGTGTTCAAGCACGGCGGCACGCTGGTCTCCTGCGCCGGCGACTCGCTGGTGGCCCTCTACAACGCGCCGCTGGACGATCCCGCCCACGCGCGCCACGCGGTCCGGACCGCGCTCGACCTGCAGGAGCGCGCGCTGCAGGTGTCGGCGCGGTGGCAGACGCAGCTGGGCGCGCCGATCCGTCCCGGCATCGGCATCACCACCGGCGAGGCGGTCGTGGGCACGATGGGGCCGCCCGATCGCCTCACGTACACCGCCGTGGGCGCCACCGTCGACCTCGGCTCGCGCCTGCACTCGCTCACGCGCGAGCACGGCGTGGGTATCGTCATCGGCGAGTCCACGCGCCGCGGCCTCGACCGCGAGTTCCTCACCCGGCGTCTGGGTGAGGTGACGGGTCCCGGCGCGACACCGCCGGTGTCGATCCACGGCGTGCTGCCGGCCGACATCCGCAAGCAGCCGCGCGCCGTGCTGGAGGTGGCCGCCACGCTCGTCCTGCTCGGCGCCGGCCAGACGTGCCTGGTGACGACGCGTGACGTCGGCGAGGGCGGCATGGCGCTGGGCGGCGTGCCGGCGGGGTGGGGCGTGGGCACCCGGGTGGAGATCCGCTGTGAGGGCGGGCTGCTGCCCAACCCGCTGCTGGCCGAGGGCGTCATCGCCTGGCGGCGCGCCGACGAGGCCGGCATCAGCTTCGTCGGGCTCGATGGCGACGCGGCGCCCACGGTCGCCGAGTACGTCGCCACGCGGGACCGCCGCTAGGTTGCCGCCACCCATTCGCTGTGTTAGAACTCGCATGATCGCCACTCGCTCTGCGGGAGGTTCATGAGCGCCGACACCTTCGACTATCCGACGATGGCGCGAGCCCTCATCCTGGGCGACAAGGACACGGTCGCGCGCAAGACGCGCGAGGGGCTCGACCTCGCGATGGATCCCAAGGACCTCATCTTCAAGGGACTCATCCCGGGCATGGACGTGGTCGGCGAGAAGTTCCGCCGCAACGAGTACTACGTGCCGCAGGTGCTGCTGTCCGCGCGCGCGATGTACGCCGGCCTGGACCTGCTCAAGCCGCTGATCACCGCCGCCGCCAAGGCCGACGACTACTTCGGCATCGTCGTGATCGGCACCGCCCAGGGCGACCTGCACGACATCGGCAAGAACCTGGTCGCGATGATGCTGGAGGGCGCCGGCTTCAAGGTCGTGAACCTCGGCCGCGACGTGGCGCCCGAGAAGTTCGTGGCGGCGGTGGAGGAGCACTCGGCCACCATCGTCGGGATCTCGGCCCTGATGACGACGACCATGCCGGCCATGAAGCGCACGATCGACGCGCTGACCAAGGCCGGGCTGCGCGAGCGGGTGAAGGTGATGGTGGGCGGGGCGCCGGTGAGCCAGGCGTTCGCCGACGAGATCGGCGCCGACGGCTACGCCAGGGACTCCACGGCGGCGGTGGTGAAGGCCAAGCAGCTGCTGGGCGTCGGCGCTCGGGTGGCTCCGTGAGCGCGCGCGGCCGCGAGGTCCTCGCGCGCATCCGGGCCGGCCAGACGCTCGTCTTCGACGGCGGCTACGGCACGATGCTGTTCGCGGCGGGGCTCCTCAACGGCGCCTGTCCAGAGCTGTGGAACGACACCCACGCCGACGTGGTGGCCGGCATCCACGAGGGCTACTTCGACGCCGGCAGCCACATCGTCGAGACCAACACCTTCGGCGCCACCCGCCTCAAGCTGGACGAGTACCGGATCGGCGATCGCACGCGCGAGCTGAACGTCAAGGGCGCCCGGCTCGCCCGGGGCGTGGCGCCGGCCGGCGGCTACGTGGCGGGATCGATCGGCCCCACCAGCCGGCTGCCGCTCGATTACGCGCTCGACAACGGCGTGACCGACGAGGAGTACGAGGCCACCTTCCGCGAGCAGGCGGAAGCGCTGGCCGAGGGCGGCGTCGATCTCTTCGCGGTCGAGACGATGATGTTCCCGCAGGAGGCCACCGCCGCCATCCGCGCCTGCCGCGCGGCCGCGCCCGACCTGCCGGTGATGGCGACGATGTTCTTCCAGTACGAGGAGGGCAACGACCGCGACCGCACGATGTGGGGCGAGAGCCCGGCCGACGTGGCCAAGAGCCTGCTCGCCGCCGGCGCCGACGTCGTCGGCATGAACTGCGGGCGCGGCCCCGACCGCGCGATCGTGATCATCCGTGAGATGCGCGCGGCCACCGATGCTCCGCTCATCGCCTATCCCAACGCCGGCCTGCCCGTCACGACGAGCGGCACCGTCACCTACGAGCTGGGCCCGGAGGCGATGGTCCGCGACTATCCCGCGCTGCTCGACGCCGGCTGCAACATCGTGGGCGCCTGCTGCGGCTCCGATCCCGAGCACATCCGCCTCATCGCCGACCTCGTGCGTCGTCGACGTCGATGACGCTGCCGCCGGGACCGCAGGTCCTCACGGACCTGCCGCTCGCGATCGATCCCGCCGAGGTCTTGCGCTTCCAGGGCTACAAGCAGGGGCGCGACGTCCCGTCGCCCGAGGTCCGTGCGCTGTTCGAGGAGGCGCTGGCCGAGGGGCGGAGGCTCATGGCGCCGCGGGTGGTGACGCGCTGGGCGCCGGTGACGCGGCGAAGCGCCGATGGCTTCGAGGTGGACGGCGAGTTGCTGGCGATCCCGAGCATCGGCCCCCGGTGGGGCGCGGTGGCGCACGTCGCCGCGGCCGTGTGCACGATCGGCGAGGCGCTGGAACGGCGCGTGAGCGCGCTGTGGGAGGCGCGCGAGCTGCCGCTGGCCTCGATGCTCGACAGCGTGGGCTCGGGGGCGGTGGAGAGCCTGGCCGAGTACGTCAACGACCTGCTCTGCCAGCAGGGATTGCCCTCGCTGCGCGTGACCAACCGCATCAGTCCCGGCTACGGCGAGTGGGACGTGGCCGAGCAGCGCCCCTTGTTCCGCCTCTGCCCGGGCGACGCGATCGGCGTGACCCTCAACGAGGCGTGCGTGATGACGCCGGGCAAGTCGATCTCGCTGCTGGTGGGCGCCGGGCCCGACGCCCGCGTGGACCACTACTTCAGCCAGTGCGCGCGGTGCTGGATGCGCGACTGCGCCTACCGCCGCGCGCCCGCCCCCGCGTCGATCCGCCGCGCGTGATCGACGGACGCCTGCCGTGGCCGCTCGTCTTCCAGGTGCTCGGCGTCGCCGCCGTCGTCTGGCTGTTCATCGCCACCTGGCCCGTGTGGCTGCTGAGCTTCACCGCGCTCGTCATCGCGAGCGCCATCCTGCCGGCCGCCCGGGTGGGCGAGCGCTACCGGGTGCCGCGCGCGGTGACGGTGCTGGTCGTCTATCTCGTGGTCGCGGGCATCATGACGCTGATGGCCCGGATGCTGTGGCCCGCGCTCAGCGAGCAGTGGCAGCAGTTCATGGACCAGCTCCCGCGCCTGATCGACAACGTCAAGGGCTGGGTCGGTGATCTTCAAGTTCTCTTCGGGCAGTGGGGCGCCACGGTGTCGGCGCCCAAGACCGACAATCTCCAGGCCGTGGCCGGCGCGCTGCTCGCCAACACCGTGCGGGTGACGGCGGGGACGCTGGGCTCCGTCTTCGAGCTGCTGGCGGTGCTGGTGATCGCCGCCTACCTCGTCATCGACGCGCCCCACATCGGCCGCACGCTGATGGCCCTGCTGCCGCCGGCCGCGCGGCCCGCCGTCGTCTCGCTGACGCCGAACGTGCTGAACCGCATCGGCGGCTACGTTCGCGGGCAGCTCGTCTCCAGCGTCTGCGTCGGCGTGCTCATCGCGATCCTGCTCGCGCTGCTGGGCGTGCGCTACAGCCTGCTCATCGGCGCCATGGCGGCGGTATTCAACGTCGTGCCGTTCGTGGGCGCGAGCCTGGCGGCCGTGCTGGCGGTGCTGGCGGCGCTCAACGAGTCGCCGACGCTGGCCGTGCTGACGCTGGCCGCGATGGTCGGCGCCCAGACGGTCGAGGGCAAGCTCCTGGCCCCGCACTTCGTGGGACGGGCCACGGGGCTGCATCCGCTGGCCGTGCTGCTGGCGCTGCTGGCCGGCGCTCACCTGGCGGGACTGATCGGCGCGCTGGTGGCCGTGCCGTTGCTGGCCGGCCTCTGGGAAATCGTCCGCGTGCTGTACGTCGAGCCCCGCCGCCACGCCTGAGCAACCCGAGCATCTCCTCCGCGACGCCGGCCGAGGAGGTCTTCGCGGGCCGCCTGTGCTAATCTCGCCGCGCGCATTCCATCCCTCACCGGCGAGGCGCATGCGCCTCTGCCAGCAGGAGGCTGTATGGCAACGCTCCTGATCAATGGTAAGACCCACACCGTCGACGTCGATCCCTCCACGCCGTTGTTGTGGGTCATCCGCGAGCGCTTGCGGATGACGGGCACCAAGTTCGGGTGTGGCGTGGCCCAGTGCGGCGCCTGCACCGTCCACCTCGATGGGCAGGCCGTGCGCTCCTGCCAGACCACGATCGCCCAGGCCGCGGGCAAGAAGATCACGACCATCGAGGGCCTCCACCCGGAGGGCCGCCACCCGCTGCAGCTGGCCTGGATCGCCGAACAGGTGCCACAGTGCGGCTACTGCCAGTCCGGCCAGCTCATGTCGGCGGCCGCGCTGCTGGCCAGGAACCCCAACCCGAGCGACCAGGATATCGTGACCGCGATGTCGGGCAACATCTGTCGCTGCGCGACGTACCCGCGCATCAAGCGCGCGATCAAGCG